>JBDKUU010000253.1:0-13039 GCA_039679525.1 Phycisphaerales bacterium
ATGGCAATCGACGCAGACTGCGACCCGCCCGTGACTACCCCGCTGCCAGCTCGCGTAGGCGTCGGTCATCACGTGGCAATTGATGCAGGCTTCAGGCTTATCCGAAAGATAGGAGGTCGCATTGGAGATCCGGACCAGCAGCAGCGCCATCCCCGCGGCGACGCCCGCAAGACCGTAAATGCCGACCCGCAGCGACCCGGGCAGGCCGTGCAGCGTCACCACCGATTTGACGAGCCCCACAACGTCCATGTCCACCCCACCAACACGATTCCCCCGGCCGCCACGTCCTCACAATACCTGCCAAGCCGACGCATTATGTGCAGATAGATCCCCGCCGTCCACCTCGATCTTTTCAGGATTTCCCTCTATTGACCTCGCGATGCGCAGGTCCCCCTCTCCTGCGGCCCTACTCGTCCTCTGTCTCGACCCGCCCGCCTGCGATGACGAAGTGCGGCTCGTCGACGCCGGGCCGAAAGATCCGCCAGTCCTCGCCCCGGCTGCCCGCCGGGAAGATCACCAACCGACAGCCGCCGGAGAACGTCAGCGTCGCTCCGCCGTACGCGTCGCCCAAGACTGCCTCGACAACCAACATATTCGCTTCGTCGTTGAATGAACCTGTGTGTATGTCATACCCCCGCAGAAAGACGTCGATCATTCGATCCTGAAGATTCTCATCCTCATCGAAGTCCCACGCATCCAAGTCGACGTCCGCCGGATCCTCCGCCGGCTCCCACAAGTCCGAACGCCCGGTCAAGAGCCCGTCCGGCCCCTCGATCCGCCAGGAACACTGCACATGCAGAACATACTGATCGACGGCTTCCCGCCCGGGCGCCGGGAGCCTGCCAAAACGGAAACACCGCACATCGGCCGCACGCGTCGTGCTGGAGAGCCTCAGTCCGACCAGTGGCTTGAGGCGGGCTCTGATTTCGTCAGCGATAGCTGTCATGGGATCGATAATCTCATCTGGCTGCCCCGTCAGCTATTGAGGAGAAGACTGAATTTGCCGCGAAGGGGCGTCCTTCGGGTCCCCCAAGCCGAACGCGTCGACCAGCCGATCGTACTGGGCCCGAGTGATGGGGAGCATGGAGCCGTGACGGACCTTGGCCGGGAGGCTGTACTTGTCCCAATCCTCAAAAAACGTGTAGCCGGAGATCTGGTACCAGGGCCCTCGCAAATCCGCGGAGACGGACAGGCCGTAGGACACGCCGGGATACTGCTCGTAGTAGAGATACCACGCCTTGCCGTCGGGCGAGGGGATCAGCGTCGGGGCCTCGCGGAAGTTCGGACTCACCGGCGGCGAAGGCTCCGTCCACGGCCCGAACGGGCTTGGGGCGGAGCTGATGCGAATCGTCTTGCCTGTGACCCAGTCGAGCGTCGGGTACCGCTCGTCCTTGATCAAGGCGAAGTACCGGTCGCCCTGCTCGCGAATGACGACGTCGATCGTGGCCATGTCCCAGGGAAAGAGCCGCTTGGGCGGATCGGAAAACGTCTTGAGATCCTTGGACGTCAGATACAATGTCCGCTGGCTGGCCCAGTACCGCTCGGGATCCTCGCGAGTCCCCTCCTCGTGCGGCGTATGCCAAGTCAGGATGTACTGCTCCCCGGCCCGGTCATAGAACAGCTTCGGCGCACCGATCCGCTGCAGGGCATTCCCATAGCCCGGTGTAGCCTTGAGGTTCGGCGTGACGTCGCCGTAGCGGCTCCACGTCACGAGGTCGTCGGACACCCAGAAGTTGATGTCGGGAGCCGAGTCGTTGCGATTACCCACAAGGTAGAACCGGCCATCATGTCCAAGGCAGATATCCGCATGTCCCCGATATTTCTCGAACACCCGCCGGCCCTGATTGAGCGGCCGCCAATGCAGCCCGTCCAGACTCACGGAATAGTAAAGTCGCCCATAATCGCCATGCATCATGTGGGCAAACAGATAAGCCTCATGAACGGGCTTGCCGCCCTTCACCTGCCCCGGCGGCTCCGGCTGTCCGGCGTGAGCGATGGCCGCCAGAAGAAGAATCAACCCAATCCATCTTGTTTGCACCGCCATAGATCCCAATCCTTCCTTCTGAAATCGAAGCCTGATTGTAGAACCCCGATGGAACAAAGGGAAGACCAAGCCCCCGGTTCACGGCAAATGCATCGGTTCCCACTCTGTCATTCCTACAAGAGCAGGAATCCACCGGTTGTGGGACATGACTCATCCAATGGAATGGACTCCCGCGAAAGCGCCAATGGCAACCGAGGGGCGTGTAAGGTGCGATTTATCCCTCTCGCTGCGAACATTTTGACCTTGCGGAATATATACACACTTATATAATGTACGCATGATGGCGAAGCTGCTCAGATTCGTGGGATCGAGCCTGGATGACCTCCGGAACTTCCCTGACGAAGCTCGTCGGGACGCCGGCTTCCAACTGCGCGACGTTCAGAATGGGCTCGATCCGAATGATTGGAAACCAATCCATGCGGTTGGTCCCGGGGTCAAGGAGATCCGGATTCATATCCTGGGCGAGTGGCGCATTGTTTATGTCGTACAGCGGCATGACGCCGTCTACGTGCTTCATGCGTTTCAGAAGAAGAGCCGCAAAACAAGCCGCCAAGACATCGAGCTGGCTCGTCGAAGATATAGACAGATTGGGGGCACATCATGAGCAAAGACATCGTCAACTCTTCCGGCAACACGTTCGCAGACCTGGGCTTCTCCCCCGAAGAGGCTGCGATCCTTCAGATGCGGGCGGACCTGATGGCCCAGGTACGAAAAGTCATCCAGACCAAGAAGCTGACACAGGCCAAGGCGGCCAAGCTCCTGGGCGTCAGCCAGTCCCGCGTCTCCGATCTGGTCCGAGGCAAATGGGACAAGTTCAGCCTCGAAATGCTCATCACCCTGGCCACCAGGGCCGGTATCCGCGTCCGGATCAAGACCGCCGCGTAGGAACGTGTAGGTACACCCCCAGGTCCTATCCGCCGGTTCATCGAGGCCACCTCCCGGGTTCCTGCCTAGCGGCGGAGGCCCGCTGCGACGGCAACCTCACCTTCGGGGCTGACGTCCACCTGGCCTTGGAGGGTCTTGGCCGAGGTAAATTCGTAGTCCTGATCCGCCCGCAGCAGGATGCTGCTGTTGTCCACCTCCAGGTGGAGCTCCTGATCGGGAGCGCGGCGACGCAGGACGTTGGCCATTAAGATCGCCTTTTCCAAGCCGTCGCCTGTGAGGTAGTTCGCCAGCTCGTCCGGCTGGGCGAGGCGGTTGCGGTCGTAGATCGACGCGGCCGGCATTCTCTGGAGCCAGTCGTAGACCTGCGACATCGACATCTCCTTGGTCTTTTCGAGTGAGATCGGGCTTCGTTCGATCGCAGCCTTCATGAACGGCCGCCAGTCGCAACTTTCCATGTCGCGATAGGCGTAGAACGCCAGGTCGGCCGTGACGTTGTGCGAGCGGATGTCGCGAAGATAGCCGATGATCTGGTCGCGATCCCAGTCGGGCGAGATCTCGATCGTCTGGCCGTTCGTGAAGTTCTTGTTGCTCTCGGGCACGTTGGCCCGGATGTGCACGAAGTTCACAAGGTCCTCGACGAACTTCGCGGCCTCGGGGATCGTCGGTTCGAGGAACTTCCGCATCGCCTCGCGACCGTCGGCCCGGCGGACGTCGATCTTCTGCTTGAGGAATTCGACCAAACGGTCGCAGCGAATCCGGCCGGGCAGCTCGTACGGCACGAAGTCCTCGTCGGCGACGTCCGCGAGCAGTTTGTCGTGCGTGTCGTCGCCGATCTTGAACCGGCTGCTGTGCTCGTAATGATAGAGCACCTCGGCCCGGATGAACTGCGGATGGCCGTGACAATCGCGGCAGATCTGGAAATACTTCTGGTAGTCGCGGGCGGACCGCAGGAAGCTGGCGAAGACGGTCAGGTCCAGCTCCGTCGAGAGATAGTCCGCCAGGCGGCCCTTGAAGCGATCGTAGGCCTTCGGGTCGATCGTCGCGTCGTCGTAGAGGCAGTGAATGACGCCGGTGTTGTGGGCGACGACGGTGACCTGCTCGTTGCGGAGGGCCCGCTGGGCCTTGTTGGAGATCTCGGTGCCGTTGAACCACATGGCCTTGGTCACGAGCCGGCGGTTGTTCGTGAGGATGCCGTCCTGCATGTCGATGAAGTTCTGCGAGTGCAGGGGCGTGAGGATCATGAAGATGTCCTCGAGGGGCACGCCGCAGACGATGAAGGCCGCCGCGGCGTAGAGGGTCGCGAGTGAGACGCACTCCCCCGCCGCCTTGCCGTACCCAGGCTTGAGGCGGAAGGCGTCCATCGCCTCGACCGTCTCGGTCTTCCAGTATGGGATGATGTCCGTGGTGTACTTGTCCAGGCCGAAGTGTCGGCGGATGTCGACGTCGTAGTAGTACTTGTCGCCCTCGTAGCCGAACAAGGCGTTGCTGGCGCCGATCTGCTGCGGGGACATGTACCGCGCAAACCGCTTGAGTTCGACGTTCTTGTCGGTGAGGCCCCAGGTTTCGAGGTCGAGGTTGAAGTCGAACTCGTCCATGACGAACTGGCGAAGCCGCATGAGCCGGCGATAGCTGCTCTTGCCCGCGAGCTTCTCGAACGACTCGAGCTGCCGCCACTTCCAGACGACCGGACTCATGATGTTCGCCAGCACCAGGCTGTAGATCAGCTCCGGAAAGACGAACAGCTCCATGTCCGACAGCGTCACGGCCGACGAGTATTTCTCCAGATCCTCGTTTTCCATCCCTTTTCCTCAGGCAAAAACAAACCGACCATCGTTGCACACCGGCATGTATACGCCGGACCGGCGACAGGAGTTTACCATATCCACGGACTTTTGGGGTGTGACTAATTCTCCTGGCATGAGACTGGTCTCTTCGGATGGACAGAGGAAGGAACGGACTGATCCGGAATCCGCCGCCTGCGCGTCGGAAGTTTGTCGCGTTAAAGCCACCAGCAGTAAGGGTGCTGCGCACGCCCTGAGGGGAGCAGTTCGCTCCCATACCACGCCGGAAGCTCGGGAAACGAGGTTGACAGCAGATTCAAAGGGCCTGAGAATACCGCCGAGCGGTTGGTCCACAAGCAGAATCAGGGGTTGCAGACTTGCAGGGAGAAGACAATGAGACGCAAGATCGCATGGGCCGTCATCATGTTGATGGTCGCCATCCCAGTTGCCATCGCATTACGGCCTCCGGCTTGAACGCGAACGGAGCGTTCGCTTGCGGGGCGGGACGTGGCGAAGGGGGCGTGCCACGCCTCTCCACGCTGGTGGCCCAAAGCGACAAACCCCCGACGCGCAGCGTCGGAATCCGTATCCGTTCGTCCCCACAAAAATTCCGTGAAGAACCGGAAGAAAATGTATCGGCGTGCCCAAGTGAGGGTTTCTGCGGGACGCGTTTTCTGATAAGATCGCGGCTGAGGCGTCGTTCGCGAGGTTGGAGCGACCCCGCGAATTTCCATGGTGTTCTCGATTCACGGGACCGATCCTGGGGGCATACGACATGAAACGAACCGAGTTTTTCGAGGCGGCGGTCAGAGCCGGGTTCTACGGCATCGAACGGGGCGGGCTCTTCGGCAAGAAGGACAACGTCCGCAAGTACTGGGAGGACACGTTCATCAAATCGGCGGTCCGCCCCTCGATCGAGAGTCTGCTCGATCAGCACGAGCGTCTGCGGATCGTGGACCTCGGCGCCGGCAGCGGCGAAGGGCTCGAACTGCTCGCCCACATCCCGCCGTCCCATCCTGTCAAAGCGCAGTGCCCGTTCGTCCTGGACTACCCGCGGATCGAGGTCTATCACGGCCTGGACATCTCGCCCGGCATGGTCCAGCAGGGCCGGGCGAACTACGGACATCGCAAGTACGTCCGCTTCGACGAGGCCGATTTGTCCGAGGGTCTGCCCCTGGAGAACGAACCGCCGTTTCACATCTATTTCTCGTCCTACTGCTCCCTGTCGCATCTGACGGCGCCCGAGCTGGAGCGTCTGTCGTCGCAGATCTTCAAGCACGCGGGCAAAGGGAGCATCGTGGTGTACGACGTGTACGGCCGCTGCTCGCCCGAATGGCCCGGCTATTGGGACAAGGACGCTCAGGAGCAACTCCCCTACACGATGGGATACCTGCTGCCCCCGGAAGAACAGGACCCCAAGACCGCCGACTGGTTCGACGTGACGTTCTGGTCCGGGAAGGAACTCCTGGACACGCTGGAACGGGCCGGAGCCGCGGCCGGCAAGAAGACCAAGATCGTCCTGCTCAAGGACAGATCGATCCTCGTAGGCCGGCACATGGACACCTGCTACTTCAAGCCGCAGCGATTCGAGGTGCGGCGGCAGGTCAACACCCTGTTCGACCGCACCTATCGCGGAGACACGGCGGGATTGAAGTTGAACCTGGACTACGCGATGGCGGCCCGCGACCCCGGCTGCCAGGCGACCCAGCGTATCCGCGAATACCATGCGGCGTGGTCCGGCGTCGTCGACATCCTCGAAGCCCTCGCCCGCCACGACGACCTGCGCGTCAAGCAGTTGATCGAATCGAGCCCGGACGCCTTGTCGGAAGAGCTCAAGATGCTCGCGTGGCTGTACCGCAACGCGGATCGATTCCCGGTCGTCGACTTCTGGGCCGGCATCATGGGTCCCCAGGTCGCCTGCGTGCTGCGCAACCTGGAGATGGGCCTGCCCGACGGGGTCGGCTGCGGACACAGCCTCATGTGCATCGTCGAGGTGCAGGAGTAATCGGGCGAGATCCTCTTTAGCGACGGCAGAGGTCGTTCAACTCGCAGGACCCGCAATAGGCCTGTCGCCGGCCGGTGCAGTCTTCCAGGATGCCGATTCGGGAGAGCGAGAAATCGTACTTGGCGGGATCGGCGGGCTCGATTTGGGCGAAGGCTTCGGTGATCTTCAGCGCAGTGGCCAGAGTGGCCGTCTTGCTGTCGTGAAAGCCCAGTATCCGGCAGAGCCTGCCCATGTGCACGTCCACCGGCACGATGAGCTTGGCCTTGTCGACGGACTTCCACAAACCCGGATCGACCTCGTCCTCGCGGACCATCCAACGGAGGAACAGGTTCAGCCGCTTGCACGCGCTGCCCCGGCTCGGACTGGCGAGCAGGTAATCGAGTCCTGTGGGGGCCCGTATCTGTCCGTGAGAGTCCGTGCCCCGCTCGCTCAGAGACTCGCAAAACGCGGTGAGCGCGGGCAGCACGTTCGCGTGCTCCGGACGATAGCCTCGCAAGAAGAATGCCTCCAAGCTTCCGAAGTCGTCCAAGACTCGACGGAACCGCTCCAGCAGATCGGCGATGTCGTCGCCTGTCGTGAAGCGGTGCTTGAAGCCGCGGAGTCTCGCCCGCCCGCGGGCGTCGAAACGCGACGCGAACTCGTACGGCGAGCCATCCATCCGGTCGAAGAGTTGCGTGAGGCTGCGTTCGATCTGCTGCACGCGGCCGTAGGCGAGGGCCGAAGCCAGGAATGCGACGATCTCCTTGTCCCGGCGGTCCGAGTACCGATACACGAATTGAAGCGGGTCCGAGCCGATGAACTGCCGGTGATTGTAGCGGGCGTACACGCGTTCCAGCAGGCCCCGCAGCGAGTCGATCCGCGGCCCCTTCGCCGGCCCCCCGATGACCTTCAACGCTCCCCCCTCCCGCCGGGAATATCCCCCGCAAAGCGGCACTCGATCTCACCGGTCTGCGTGTTGAACCGGACGCGACGGCCGCGCGTCCCGCCCACTTCCTGATGGGCGACGCGGATGTGCGAAGCGCCCAGGATTTCCAAGGCCGCTTCGATGTTCCCCACGCCGATCCGGTTGTCGGCGTTCGGCGTCTTGAGGACCGCGGCACCGCCGAAGACGCTCGCGCGATAGTGTGTCAGTTCGGGATCGAGCTCCCTCACCGCGTCGATGATGTACTGCGTCGAGAGGACGCCGAACTGGCCGATGTTCACGTCGGCCGGGCTTTGAGGACGATCGCGCAGAAAGTGATTCATCGCCCCGAAGTGCTCCTTGAAGTTGTACAGGCAGACCGCGACGCACGAGCCGACAAGCGTCTCGGCGATCACCGACTCGCGGCCCACGTAGAAGCCGCCCGGCCTCAGGAATTTTCGCACCAGTCCGGCCATCGTTTGCTTTGCCCCCAGAGCCTGTCAGCAACCATTCGAACGAACATCGGCCATGTATCGGCCGTTCGTCCGGATCACCTCGACACGGCACTCGAACAACCCGCCCAGCCGCTCAGACGTCAACACTTGATCGGCGGGCCCCGCCGCGAACACCGAGCCGCCTTTGAGCAGGACCACCTGGTCGACCATTTGCGGCAGCTCGTCGAGATGATGCGAGACGATCACTACGGTCGGGTGATTCCTGCGGTTCAGGAGCCGCTCCAGCACGGCGACGCAAACCGCCCGGGCCCCCATGTCCAGCCCGGCGGTGGGCTCGTCGAGCATCAGCAGCCCCGCCTCGGCGACCATCGCCCTCGCCAGGAGGACTTTCATCTGTTCGCCCGTCGAGAGGTGGGAGAAGACGCCGTCAGCCATGGCTTTCAGCCCGAGTTGCTCGATCTCCGCATCGACCCGCCGCCACTGGGCGGCCTTGACCGCTTGCTGAAGGGGCAATCGAATCGTGCCGAACAGGCCCGTGGCGACGACGTCGCGGACCCGCATCGGCTCGTCGAAAGCCGGACTGCGCGACGGCTCGATCAGGCCGATCCCCCGCCGCACCTGGGCGAGTTCCACCTTGCCGAAGACCTGTCCGCCGATGGCGACGACGCCGCTGCTGGGCCACGTGTAGCCGCTGAGCACGGAAACGAGCGTGGATTTGCCGGACCCGTTGGGCCCCAGAATCGCACAGCAGGTCCCGGGGGGAACCTGCAGAGAAACGTCCTTGACCAGATAGCGTCCCCGCCGGAGAACGCTCACTCCTTGTAGATCGACTGTAAATGCATTCATAGCCCGGTGATGATACACGAAATCCAGAGAAAATGCACGCGTGCAGTCACGAACACCTTTGCCAAGACAGCGGGATCGTCCAGACCACGGAACCGGGCTCTGCCGGCATCATGCTGCCGGCCAAAGCGCAAAACCTCGGGGGTCCGGGGGCGGCGCCCCCCGCTCTTGGACGCTTTTAACGCCTCGGATCTCGACAGGCCGGAGATGTGTAGAACAGCGAGGTCAGAGCCCCTGCAAGTCTTCGTAGGGTGGGTTCGGGGTCCCCAACGCATCATTCCGCGTTGGGGTCCCCTTCTCAACCCACGCGTCAAGAGCCACGGAGGCCGAGGAGTCCCAGGAGAGCCTGCGGAACTTTTTGGGCTTCCTTGGCTTCCCGTGCAGATCTCACGAGGGTTCTCCCACATGGGTTCGCGTCGAGAGCCCTCGCCGCCGACAGACGGTCCCCGTCTCGGGGCACGCCTGCCCATTCTCTCTCCGCCGGTATCCGCAAAGCGATAAACGCAAGCCGCGAACGCGACCCGCCCACGATGCTCACGCAACCACGGTCATGCACCCCGGCAGACTTCGTTCGTAGTGACGCCGTGAGGCGTTATCTCAAGAACTCACGACGAAGCTGTTCATCAGATTCCGCAGTTTGTCGAGATCGACCTCACGCTCGTAGAGAGGCCGGGGGTCTTCGCGGTAGACGCCTGTGGTCTCCTCGAACGGGGGCTTGGTCGGGCTCAGGTAGAAGACGCCCAGGGGCAGCCGGTCCGTTTCCAAGGCTTTCTGGAAGGCCGCCGTGCGGTCGTGGGGATTGTGCGATTCGTCGAGGTAGTACGTGTGGTCCTTGAACCATTGGTAGGTGTTGAGCTTGTTGTACGTGACGCAGGGCTGGAAGATGTCGAGCAGCGCATAGCCCTTGTGGGCGATGGCCCTCTTCATGAGGTCCTTCGTCTGCTCGCGATCCTGGGCGTTGGCCCTCGCGACGAAGCTCGCGTCCAAAGCGATCGCGACCGCCAGCGGGTTGAACGGCTCCATCGCCACGCCACGGACCTGGACCGGGGTCTTGAAGCCCAGCGGACTCGTCGGCGAGGCCTGGCCCTTCGTCAGACCGTAGACGCGGTTGTCGTGCACGATGTTGGTGATGTCGGGGTTCCGGCGAATGCAATGGATGAAGTGATTGCCGCCCTCGCCGTACATGTCGCCGTCGCCGCTCTCGGCGATCACGGTCAGACGCGGGTTGGCCGCTTTGATCGCGGTAGCCGGAGGCAGGGCCCGTCCGTGCAGGCCGTTGAAGACGTGCGCCCGGACGTAGTGCGGGATCTTGGCCGCCTGCCCGATCCCCGACACCATCACGAGCTGCGTCGGGTCGATCTCCAGCTCCGCGAGAGCCTCCTTGAGGGCCTTGAGAATCGCGTAGTTCCCGCACCCGGGGCACCAGGCGACATCCGTCTTGACATCGAACACTTTGGCGTCCATTCGAAAGCCCTGCCATTTATGATTGATTATGGATGATGGATTATTTGAGGCGGCGTCTCGTCAATCATCCTTTATCAGTCTCTTGAGCCCATCCGCGACCTCTTCGACGCTGAAGTTCAGGCCGTTGTATTTCAGCAGCAATTCGTCGGCGGGCACGCCTGCGTGCAGTTCGATCAGCTTGGCGAACTGGCCTGTTGCGTTGCCCTCCACGACAATCGTGTGCTCGGCTCGGCCCATATAGTCCGCCGTCTGGTCGTGAAGCGGGTAGACCTGACGATAGTGAAGTATCGCCGTGTCGTCCCGGCCCAGACGCTCCACCGCCTCTTTCACCGCGTGGTAGGTCGAGCCCCAACAGATCACGAGATTCTTGTAGTTCTCCGGCCCGATGAGGACGGGCGGCACGATGTCGGCCGTCAGGGACGCGCCCTTGGCCAGCCGCTTGTTGACCATCCGCACCCGCAGATCGAGATCCTCGGTGATGTGCCCTTCTTCGTCGTGCTCGTCGCTGTCGACCACGACGAGCCCCTCGCCGTGGCCCGGCACGCCGCGAGGGGAGACGCCGTCCTGCGCGATGACGTACCGACGGTAGTCGGCCGCGGTCTTGACCACGTGCTTCTCGACGGCGACTTTCGACAGATCGAACGCCGGCGCGTCGTAGTACGAGTCGATGTAATACTGGTCCGTGAGGATGAACACGGGCACCTGATACTTGTCCGCAAGGTTGAACGCCTGCCGGGCCAGGTGAAAGCCGTCTTCGAGCGTCCCCGGAGCCAGGATGATCCGTGGGAACTCGCCGTGCCCGGCGTAGAGAGCCAACTCCAGATCCCCCTGCTCCGTACGCGTGGGCAGCCCCGTCGCAGGTCCCGGCCGCTGGGCCAGGTGGATCACGACGGGCGTCTCCAGCATGCCGGCAAGGCTCAGTCCCTCGGTCATCAGGGCAAACCCGCCGCCGGAGGTGGTCACCAGGGCCCGCCCCCCGGCGTACCAGGCCCCGATCGCCATGTTGATCGCCGCGATTTCGTCCTCGGCCTGCTCGACCACGACGCCGAACTCGTCGCCGTGCCGGGCCAGGAAGGTCAGCACCGGCGTCGACGGCGACATCGGATACGAGCTTACGAAATTGCAGCCGCCCGCGATGGCCCCCAGGCCGACGGCCTCGGCGCCGTCGAGCAGGAGCCGGTCCTTTGTCCCGGCATCGCTCACAGAACCGAGCGACAGCTCGCCGACGCCCAGGCTCTCGACCGCTTTGTAGCCGGCCTGGACCGCTCGGGCGTTGTCGTCCATGATCGAGGGCTGCTTGCCCGCGAAGAAGCGGCGGACGTGGTCCTTGACGCGTTCCAGGTCGAGTCCCAAGACCCCCGCGACAGCCCCGACAGCCACGCTGTTCGAGTACAGCACGTTTCCGATCTCCTGGGCCAGCTTCGTGAACGGAACATCGAGAACTCGGCACGACTGGAGGGCCGGACCGTCGCCGATCACCGCCCGCTCGCCGAGCACGACCGTCTCGGGCGAGATGCGTTTCGCGACGTGCTCGACCGCGCCGCCGCTGAGCGGCACCAGGACGTCCATGCGATCGACATGGGCCGCGACCTCGCGATGGGACACGCGGAGGGTCGTGGAGTTCAGGCCTCCGCGGACGCGCGACATGTACTCCTTCGTCGCGAAAACGTGATAGCCCGCGAGCTTCAGGAGCCGCGTCAGCAGGAACTCCACGGTCTGAACCCCCTGCCCCGCCTGCCCGCATAGAACGATGGAAAGATCATCCCTGTGCATGCGATCCGCCTCTCAACCTTAGTCACCTGGTGCGTGTCACGCACCGTCGAATTCCAACTTCATCTAGGGTCGCAGGCGGTCGCGGGTTCAGCGACTTCGCGAAATTTCGTCCAGAATCGCCCCGAGATCGTCCGCCGTTGCGACGGGCCGACAGCATGCCCGGCCCTGGCAAACGTAGGCGGTGGCGCGAGCATCCGGAGTCGAGAGTTCCTGTGTGAACGGGACCATCTCCGCCAGGACGTCCCCCGGTTCGCCCGTCTCGCGAAACAGGAGCGTCGCGTTCGGCAGGAAGCGGCGGTGAACCTCTTCCATCAGAAGCCGGGCCTCGGCCTGCCGGCCGGCGATGACGATCTCCTGCGTGGGGCCCAGCCGGTAGTCGAGGGCCAGCAGCATGGCGGTGAAGCCTGTCGGAGTCTCCGCGATCGGGCCGGAGAACCGACGCAGCGTTCTCTCGGCCTCGCCGGCAAAGCGATCGTCCATCAGGATCGTGCCCAGCTTGAGCAGCCCGAGAGCGGCGGCGGAGTTGCCGCTCGGGATCACGCCGTCGGAGGCGGGCTTCTCGCGACTGATGAGCTGTTCGGCGTCCCGGCCGGTCAGGAAGAAACCGCCGTCGGCCTCGTCGGCGAACAAGTCGATCATCTGCTCGGCGAGCGACCTGGCCTCCCGGAGCCACCGAACGTCCAGAGTCGCGTCGTACAGATCCACCAGGCCCAGGATCATGAACGCGTAGTCGTCAAGAAAGGCTTTCTCGACGGCACGGCCGGCCCGATAATACCGCATCAACCGGCCGTCGACCCGCAGGGAGTCGAGGATGAACCCAGCCGCCTGGGCAGCGGCCTGAGCGTATCGCTCCTCCCCCAAGGCCGCGCCGCCCCGGGCCAGGGCAGA
>JBDKUU010000254.1:0-9703 GCA_039679525.1 Phycisphaerales bacterium
CTGCCCACGCCGGCAAGCCGACCCTTGTCCCCGGACAGGCCGGCCAGAACAGCGAGAAGCCCGGGAAGGAAGAGCCCCAGGGCAACGGCTTGCTCCCGGCCTACAAGGTGCGCAGGGTGTTCCTGGCGGATTCGAAGAAAGCGTTCTGGGGCAGCGGCGTGGTCCTGTCCGAGAAGGGACAATCGCTTCTCGACACGGTGGCCGCGTTCGTCGATCGCGTCCCCGGCCGCGTCGTGGTGTCGGAGAACGGTCCCGACGGCGACCGCGAGCTGAGCCTCTTGAGGGCCATCAGCGTCGTGGATTACCTCACGGCCAGCGGCATCTCCAAGACGCGATGCAACATCAGCGTGCAGAGCATGAGGCCCGAATAGGACTTTGCCGACAATCAGATGCTGGAAATCGTGTTGCTGGATGAGAGCCTGTACAAGTGAGCAGAAAAAAGAGAGCCAGTCCGCCGGAAGAGAAAGGGGAATCCGCCCCCCTGTGGATGATTTCCTTTGCGGACATGATCTCGCTGCTCATGGCGTTCTTCGTCATGCTCCTGACGATGTCCACGGAGAAGAGCGGCAAGCTGTGCAACGAGGGCGACGGAGTCTTCGAAGATACGATCGACGGCTTTCGAAGGTCGATCGACGGTCTCGGCGTGCCCGGGCTCTTTGAAGCCGTGAATGGGGGGCCGTATCGCGGCGCCGAGAATGCGAGCCGCGCGGTCACCAACGGAAGCGATCCGCGGGCCACGAAGAAAACCATCGGCAGCGAAGCCACGACGCGTCGGCTCTACTCGAAAATACACAAGCAGACGCGAGCCTATGGGCCCGAGCTCCGCGGGCACGACCCGAACTTCCTGATCCTGCCCGTGACGTTCCCCAAGGGCCAGTTCGCCCTGACTCCTTCGGCCAAGAAGGAGCTGGGAATCTTCGCGAAGGACGTCGTGGAGTTAGGCCGGGGCCAGCGTCTCAGTCTCTATGTGGTGGGGTTGGCGGCGGACGAGCCGACCGAAAAGCAACGATGGATCCTCTCCGCCAGACGAGCCCAGGCGGCCGCCGACTACGTGCGGTCGTCTCTTCCCCGGGGGATGGATTGCCGCGTATTCGCCTGGGGAGCCGCCTCGGGCGGCGACTGGGTGGGCCAGGACCACACCATCGAGTCGCAGTCGCAGATCAAAATGGCGATCCTGAAAACGGACCCCTGACAACCGTGTATCGCCGCGGGATCAGCCCCGAGCCGAATCGCTCATCGCGCCGTTCTTCGGTCGGAACACGCCCAGGCACCTCGTCGTCACGCGCTGATCGACCACGATCTTCCGGCGAAGCCCCCCGTCAACGGACTGCAGGAGTGTGCTCTCCAGAAGCTCCAGTTGTCTCGAGAGCCCTCGAAAGATCGCGTGCGATTTCGGATCGTGCTTCATGGAGACGCAGACGACCCCGTCGGGATTGAGGTATCGCGCGTAGCGGACCACCTGAGCCCAGGCAGTCCCCACGTGAAGATAGTAGAGCACCTCGTTGAACACGATGGCGTCGAATCGGACGTCGGAGCCGGGATCGAAGCTGTACAGATCGCACGCGCGAAACGTCGCACGCGCGTCTCCGAGCCACGCCTGGGCGGCTTGCGAGATGGCGTAGTCGCTGATGTCCACCCCCATGTAAGCGTTCATCCCTTTTTCAAAGGCCGCTGTGGCCAGCGTGCCGCCCGCGCAGCCGACGTCCAGCAGGGATTTCGCCCCCGGGTTCAACCGGCGGATGACCGCAACGGTCAAGGCGTTCCTCACGTCGACCTCGAGCGTTCCGCCCAGGTAGCAGGATTTGTCGCCGGTCAGCTCCTGATTCCAAAAGTCGGAGGACCGGTGCGGGGGTTCGCTTCGCAGCAGCGCCTCGGCCGAACGCCAAATGGCGGGATTCCCGTAGATGAAGCTGCGGGCGTAATAGCGCAGCCTGTATTTCACCGCAGACTGAAACCACTTCCCAAAAGAGTCGGCCTTCGAATCGTATGTCCGTCCGATCATGGCGATGTCCTTTCCTCCTCCATCGACACGTACGAGAGGCGCTACTCCACTGTCCGATGAATCTCCCAAACCCTCCGAACGACAACGTAGATTTCCGGACCGCTAATTCTGTGTATGCCACTCCTCACTGCCCGACATCTACGCCCGCCGGACTCACTCCCACCTCTCCACTTCCGTACCGCTCGCTCCAAGCTCCCGATTCTTCGAACCTGACGCTATCTCTGCCGATCTTCCAGCAGCATCATTGCAAGAATTCGCGAAAAAGCAAGAGGGAACTCCCGGATTTGCCGACTTTCGAACACCGCCCAGCGAAATCCAGTCGCGAGGCGAGCCGGTGTCGCTACTTCGCGGATTCGATTCGATAGAGGCGCTCCTTGGTTCTCAGGAAGAGCGCCTTGCCCGAGACCGCCGGGGAGGCCATGAACCCGGAACTCAGTACATTCGTCGATACCTGCTCGTATTCGCGAGCGGCCTTGAAGACGGTCGAGCGGCCTTCCCGGCTGAAACAGTAGATATTCCCATCGGCATAGAGCAGCGAGGCGGCGAAGTTGCCGCGAATGCGCTGACGCCAGACCTGCCGGCCCGTCGCGGCCTCCAGGCAGGTTACGGTTCCGGTGTCGTTGATCATGAAGAAGAGATCCCCCACGAGCACCGGAGACGGCGTCTGCGGCACCATGCTGCCGGTCCTCCATGCGACGTGCGTGTCGGTCACATCGCCCTGGCCGTCCGGCCGGATCGCCAGCAGCTCCGTCTGGCCGAACCCGGTCACCATGTAGGCCAGACCGCGGCCATAGATCGGGCTGGCCGCGCCGGAGAAGCCCGGCGTCCGCACCTTCCACAACTCGCGGCCATTGGTCGGGTCGTAGGCATAGACGGCCTTGGCTCCGACGCTGAGCATCTGCTTTGTGCCGTTGATATCGATGACCAGCGGCGTGGAATAGGCCTTTCTCAGGTCGCCTTCGTCTCGCGGCTTGCCGTTCTCGTCGAGGTCGTTCCACTCGGCGGAGCGGTCGGTCTTCCAGACGGTCGCGCCGGTCGCCTTGTCGAGGGCGACGAGGTACTGGACGTCCACGCCGTCCATCGTGAGGATCAGCAGGTTCTCGAACAGGATCAGCGACGAGCCCGGCCCGCGATAGTGTCGGCAGGGCAGGTCGGTCCGTGTCCACAGGACTTCAAAGGTCTTCGTGTCCAGGCACGCCGTGCCGTAGCTGCCGAAGTGGACGTAGACCCGGCCCGGCTCGATTACGGGCGAAGGCGACGCGTAGCAGTTCATCGGGTTGCCGAGGGGCTCGGGGTTGTCGGCGTGGAAGAGCTTCTCGTTGCGGCGAATCTCGCCCGTCGCGGCGTCGACGCAGATCGCGAAGAAGTCGTGGCCGTCCGGCGTCGCGGTCGTGAGCCACACCTGGCCGTCCATGACGACAGGGGTCGACCAGCCCTGGTAGGGGATGGCCGTTTTCCACGCGACGTTCTCCGTCTCGCTCCAGCGAACGGGCAGGCCGCGGGGCTGCGTGTCGACGGGAGAGGTCGCGAGGCCGTCGCCCGTGGGCCCGCGGAATTGCGGCCACGCCGTCTGCGCGAACAACGCCCGCGCGCACAATAGAGAAACGAGGAGACCCCACCGAACCAATTGCTTCTTCATCATAGATCAAGACTTCCACAGGGGAATTCAAATCGCCGTCCCCCAAGCATCATATGGACCTGGCGGCCCTGTTCGTACCAGGGGTGTAAGATACCCGCCGATCGACCCTGCTGTCAAACGCAGGCGGGCAGGATGGCATTGTGGGGTGTATGACCGTAGTTGCATGAGTATCGTGAGCCGGTCGCGTTCGCGGCGTGCGTTTACCGCTTTAGGGATACCAGCGGAGAAGGAGGCAGGCCCAACACGAAGCATGGACCAGCCATCGACGGCAAGAGGCCCTCCGGTCGCGGACGAGTGCGAGACGGTCCCCTGGCGAGAGTTGGGACATGCCGGGCTTCAAGACGAGTACGGGCAAATGGTGGTCCTGTGGTTCTTTTGTGTCCTTCTCCGCCGGTACCCGCAAAGCGATAAACGCACTCCCCGAATCCATCGGAACATCCGCGCGCCGATGTGTTGCCGTGCCGGCCGGCAGGGAAGGGCCGTGAGCGGGCCGCAGCCCTTCCCTGCCGGTTCTGGCGAGCGGTTCCTCAGCTCCGCGTGGCTGTGCCGCCGCCGGGGGAGCCGCCCAGGGTCAGACCTTCGTGGACGATCACCAATTCCTCGTTGGTCCCGTCGAAGTTCAGCGAGGCGGGCCAGCCCTTCTGGAAGCTCCATTGGGCCAGGGGCTGCGACGAGCCCGCCTGATAGAGACTGACGCGACCGTCGCGGCGGGCGGTTGCAAGGCCGGTGGTCTCCATGGTCTTGCGCCACTGCCAGACGACCGCGTTGCCCGGCGCGGACGCCTTCAGCGTGATCCGATGCCACTGGAGAGCGCCGGGAGTTTCCCCCACGACCACTCCTCCGCCGGCCGTCACCGTGGTCTGCTCTTCGACCTCGTTGTGCGAGCCCAGGCCGGAGCATTCGATGTACTCTCCCGCCTGCTGGCCCTGAAGCTCCAGCACGAAGACGTACGACTCGGCGCCCGCGACGGAAACGGGCTGGGCGGCCGCCCGCCCGATTGGGAACTGCCCGCCGTCGATCAGGGCCAGGACCGCCAGCATCACCCCGCTGATGGCCAGGACAATCGCGCAGTGTTTGAGGCTCTTCATGGTATACCTCCGCTTTCTAGGTCATTTCGTTGCGTTCACGTCTCGATATGCGAAACACGGAATCCGTCGCGCAATCGATCTGGACGCATCCTCCGTCTCACCTCCTTTCCCGGTGCGTTCTGTTCCAGGGACTGCGCAGAGGGCCATCGCCTCGCCGCAGGGCGATCGCCTCTTCTGTTAAGGTGTCGAAAGACCCCCAAACGTGACGCCGAAATGAAAAAGAGGACGGCGGCGGAAGATCTGAGATTTGGAATTTGAGATCTGAGATTTCAGATTTGAGATTTCAGATTCTCCGCACCAGGCGTGCTGCGCACCGCCCCAAGCGAGCGCTTCGCCCGCGTGTTGTGCTGGAGGCCGCGAAGCGCAAGACTCCCCGGCCAGGCCCGCCCCGCGAGAGGAAAATCTACCCTGACGTCCTCACCGGGGTATTCTCACACCGCCACAGCAGCCTGGCGCACTCAGTCTGTCCGATGGGATGATTTGCCCGTTGCGGAATTCTCGTCGGCGGTATAGTTTACGGCCGGACCGCGACGGCGCGGACTTGGACGACCTCGGAATCGACGAGGGACTGTTCTTTCGGTTTTGACGTGGTGACGACATGAATCCCAAAGCCGCCGAGGCGTGGAACTTCGCCCTTACGAGGCTCGAAGCCGCCCGGCAACATATCGAAAAAGATGAAGGCGAGTTCGCCATGACCGAGATCGCCAAGGCGGTCTACATGGGAGCCGGAGCGATTCTCTACCTCCTGGGCGAAGGCCAGGAAGAGCAGGCGGCGCACCAGGCGGCCCAGGGACTCATCACGGAAATGGCCGACGGCGAAGTCGACGCCGCCCAGGCGTACCAGCTCGCCCACAGGATCCTCGGCTACATCGCCGAGCTCAGTCCCGAGGAAGACCGGCTGCCCTCGCCGTAGTCGGACCTCGTTCGTAGCGTGCCCGAAAGGGCGTATCGGGCTCAGTTTGAAGTGTCAAGTGGAAGGCAAGAGAGGGCGGGCATTGAGTCTCTGTCTTCTTCACTTCACACTTGAAACTTGACACTTCACACTTTCGCAGATAACGCCTCGCGGCGTCACTACAAACAGGCCACTCCGCCCGTCGTTTCAATGGCCGGACTTTATCAGCTTCTCCAGCAACGGCTTGAGCTTCCGCATTGCGTTGCCGCGATGGGAGACGGCGTTCTTTTCGTCGTCGCCGATCTGGGCGACGGTCTTGCCGAGCTCGGGCACGAAGAAAACCGGGTCGTAGCCGAAACCGCCTTCGCCCGCCGGCTCGGTCGTGATGACGCCTTCGACGCTGCCCTGCGTCTCGATCAAGACATCCTGAGGGCTCGCCAGGCACAGGCAGCACAAGAATCGGGCCGTGCGCTTCTCGGCGGGGACATCCTTCATCAGCGAAAGCAGCTTCTCATAATTCTTCCTGTCGACGGTCCCGCGATCCGAGCCCTTGGCCCGCTCGCCGGAGAACCGCGCGGAGTTGACGCCGGGCGCGCCGCCGAGCGCGTCGACGACGAGGCCGGAGTCGTCAGCCAGCGTCCAGAGCCCGGTCGCCTTGGCATAGCCGAGCGCCTTCTTTCGGGCGTTCTCGGCGAACGTCGCTCCGTCCTCCACCACTTCGCCCACGCCGGGGAAATCCGCCAGGCTCTTGAAGTCCACATCGAAATTCAGCATCGCCCGAAGCTCCCGGACCTTTCCGGGGTTCGTCGTCGCCACGAGAATCTGCCTGCTTGAATCGCTCATGTTTCACAATCCTATTCTCATCCGAACGCCAAGATCTCAACGGACACGGATTAACCCAGCCCGGCCTTCGGCCGGAACCAAGAGCGTTTATCGCATTACAGGGTACCAGCGGAGAGAGGGAACAACCCCGCGGGTCCGGGATCTCTCCGCTGGTACCCCACAATGCGTCAAACGCACTCTTTCGTGCGGTCACGAGATTCTCTCAGAAAATGGCCCGTGAGCCTTGCTCTCAGTTGTCTGGAAATCCTCTTCAGTTCTTGAGAGTTAGCAACACGGGTTGAAACTGTGTAAGAAGAACACCGACGAAGAGGCTCATTCCATTCTCTTCCAATCCGTGTTCATCCGCGTGAATCCATACCTATCATTTTCCAACGCAGAACCGCGAGAAGATCCGATCGAGGACCTGTTCGTCGAGGTGCTGGCGTTCGATGCCCGAGATCGCCTCGCAGGCGGCCCGAATCATCATCACGGCCACTTCTTCCCGGCCCTGCTTCACTTCCGCGATCGCCTGACGAATGTTCTCGACGGCCTCCGCGATCGCCTGCCTGTGCCGAGCCGTCAAGGCAACCCCGCTCACGGCCGTCTCCGCAAGCCCGCGGCGCGTCCTCGCAGTCTTCGTAGGATGGGCTTCAGCCCATGCGGACGATCCCTGGACGGCATCCTCGATCGCTCGAACGAGAGCCTCCAGCCCCTGGCCTGTCTGTGCCGACACAGGCAAGAACACCGCCCCAAACGCGGCAGCCAGCGACTCTGTCCTCCCGTCGGTCATGAGGTCCATTTTGGTCGCCACATAGATCACATTCTTCGGTCGAATCAGCGTGCGAATCGCGAGGTCCTCGCTCCAGTCGGTCTTTGCGGAATCGACGCAGAACAAGACCGCGGCGCAGCGTTGCAGCGCCTCAACCGCCGCACGCTGGGCCAACTCGTCCAGAACGTTTTCGGGCGCAGAGATCAGCCCGGCGCAATCGAAAAGAACGCACTGACACGACCGGCTGGAGGCTGTAGGCTGTAGGCTGAAGGGGTCCCTACAGCCTACCCACGTCAGCACTCCGGTCAACACGTCGCGCGTGGTCTTGGCCTGCGGCGACACGATGCTCCGCTCCCAGCCGAGCAGGGCGTTGAGCAGACTGCTCTTGCCTGCGTTCGGAGCGCCTGCGATGCCGACGGCCGGCAGGTCCATCAGCGTCTCGCAGCGAATGCTGCCGGCGAGCAGATCCTCAAGGTCCTTCTGGATATCGGCCAGCCGCTTCGCCGCCTGGTCGGCGCTGATGAACTCGATGTCCTCGCCGCTGAAGTCGAGTCCCGCTTCGATCAGGCTCAGGAGGTCCAGGAGCGAGGAGCGAATCCTGTCGGTCGTTTGGCTGAGCCTGCCGCCGAGGAGCCTCTCGGCCGCCTCCAACTGCAGGACGTTGGAGCTGTTAATGACCTCGTTGACCGCCTCGGCCTGGGCCAGGTCGAGCTTGCCGTTGAGATAGGCGCGAGCGGTGAACTCCCCCGGCCCTGCGGTTCGGCAGCCGCCCGCCAGAAGTCGCTCCAGCAAGGTTTCGACCAGACAGGGGCTCGCGGAAACGTGCAACTCGATCAGGTCCTGGCCGGTATAGGAGCGAGGGGCGAGGAACGGGTAGAGCATCGCATCGATCGTCAGGCCGTCAGCAATGCGCAGGCCGCCCGTGAGAACGGTGCGATCTGAGATTTGAGATTTGAGATTTGAGATCTCAGATGGCTCGCAGAGCCTTCGGCAGACCGCCAGCGCGTCCGGGCCGGTGACGCGGACGATGGACCGCACGCCGCCGGCGGCGGAACTGACGGCCACGATGGTGTCGCGAAGATCATACATGATCGAAGACCGAAGCAACGCGCGGGCTCAGAGCCCACCCTACCACGCCGGCCACTCTAACCTTGTGAGTGGGCGCCGTGGCTACGCTTGCGCAGCCATGTCTTGCCACGATTCGAGGCAGCATGCTTACGCTCGTGTGAGCATGGCGCCCACTTCGAATGTTCTGTCGAAATGGTTCACTGCTTTAGCATGGCCGGCGGACCACATGGTTTCCAGGATAGCACAAGGGCGCGACGTTTGAATCAAGTTCGAGCGTCGCGCCCTCGTCTGAGATCTCAGATTTCAAATCAACAATCGCACATCACTTGAATCGATAGAACGGCTTGGGCTTCTTCTTCTTGGCCTTGCCGCCCATCTTGCTGGTCGTTGGGATCAGGCCCTGCGATTCCTGTTCTTCCTTCTCGCGGATGTGCTTCTTGATCACATACTGTTCGATCACGCTGGAGAAGGTGCTCGACATGATGTACAGGTTCACGCCGGACGGCGCGGTGTACAGCATCACCGGGAACATCAGGGGCATCATGATGTTCATAATCTTCTGCTGCTGAGCGAGCTGCGGGTTGGACGCCGCCGCGGGCTGCTGCATCGGCGTGAGCTTCTGCTGCAGGTAGAACGCCACGCCCATCAGGATCGGCAACAGGTTCAGCGCTCCGATGTGCCAGCCGAGCAGCGGGACTTTGAGATTTCCCAGGGAAATCAGGGCGTCCGGGGCCGACAGGTCGGTGATCCAGAAGGGCAGGAACGGCGCCCCGCGAAGGTCGATGCTCGTGTAGATCGCGCTCCACAGGGCGATCCAGATCGGCATCTGCACGAACATGGGCAGGAAGCTCATGACCGGCGACGCGCCCTGCTCGCGGTAGAGCTCCATGAGCTTCTTGTTCATCTCGGCCTTGTTGCTGCCGTACTTCTGCTTGATCTCCTCGGCCCGCGGAGCGAGCTTGCTCATCTTGCTCATCGCGATCTGGCTCTTCTTCGTGATCGGGTGCAGGACCAGCCGCATGATGAAGACCAGGATGATGATGACCACGCCGTAGTTCGGGATGATCATGTACATCCAGTTCATGATCGCCAGGATGCCGAACGCCAGCGGATTGACGATGCCGGCCGGGCAGCAGCAATTCATGAAGTCGATCGTGTGGACGAACCCCAGCGTGCGATAGAGCGGGACCTTGTCGAATCGGCTCTTGTCCTTGGGGCCCAGATACAGGTCGAAGTTCTGTGTCTGACTGCTGGTCGGCTGGCCGGCGGGGGCCAGCGTGATCGGCACGCTGTTGACCACGAAACCCAGCGACTCGTCGCCGGTGGCGTGGCTCTCGTCCTGGTCGGGGTTGTAGTAGATGCCCCACTTGCCAGCGATCCAATTGCCGCCGGGCTGGCCGTCGGCGGTCATCGGGACCAGGAT
>JBDKUU010000255.1:0-11824 GCA_039679525.1 Phycisphaerales bacterium
GATCGCCGCATCGCCGCAGGTGGCGCTCGTGCCGCTGCCGGTGGCGGTCACGATCTTCTGGCCGTTCAAGACGCTGCCGGTCCTGCTGCTGCTGGAGCTGCCGCTGCCGCTGCTCATGGACTTGCCATCGGCGTTGAGAAGGTCCATTTTCAGGATCGCGGCCGGCGGAAGGGTCTGGTCTTGCCACAGAGTGATCGAATTTCCCAGCAGAAAATCGAATTTCGCAGGATCGAATCTCGTTTTGATCCGGTACTGATACTTGCCTCCCTGGGAGGTCGCCTGTTCCACCAGGACCTCCAGGCCCGCAGTGAGTTCGACCCAGGTCTCGCCGGCCTTGAAGGGCACGTCGAACGTCTTCGTTTCGTCGGCCGCCACGAGGTTCATGGCCCATTCGATCCTGCTGAACATATCCGGGTACTGCACGCCGGGCCCGACCGGCAGATTCAGCGAAAATCGGTTGGCTCTCATCGAGCTGGGGAAACTCTCCGGCACGCTCCACGACGTGGGCTGCTGGTACCAACGCACCGGAGAACTGCTGGGCGCGGCGCTGGCTACCTCCTGTCCGCTTTGGTCGTAGGCTTTCACGGACGCCGGAGTCGTGGACCAGCCGATCAGGCCGCTGCTGTCCGTGATATCGAGGATGCCCCGCACCGAAAGCGACCACTGGGGCCCCTGCGACGCCCCGTCGGGCTGTCTGGCGGGATTGTAGATCTGGGACGACATGGTCACCGAGATGGACTCCCAATCCGCCACGAGATGTTTGGCCGGGTCCCACGTCTTGTTGGGGTCGGACCCCGCCGGGGGGACTACTTCATTCGGGTCCCCGCTCGCAGCGATCAGGATGTCGCCGGGGGAAAATTGAGCCGGTTGCTCCGCCGCGGCTGCACACGCGCACAAGACAGCCCCGATCAGAAACAACGGTACTGAGCTTCGCATGGTACACCTCCTTCTTTTGAGAAATCCGCTTTTCGCCGCGCCAATGGTCATTCTGTGCCCCGCATCCACGCGACGTCAAGTCTCATTGTCCGATATTTCTCAAGATCTCCGTACACAACCGGAACACCGGTCTGCCGTCCGGGGCAGCCTGCGACGTCCCGCTCCCCGGGCGCCGTCGCCGCCTCCTATTTTACTCCAATTCGATCCGGGTTCCAACTGTTTCGTCACGTGGCTCGTCAGAAGGGGCGTATGACCGCTTCTGCGACGGAGGTCGGCCGAACAGGATCGCGGAGCAAGAGGAAGGGACGGACAGATCCGGAAATCCGCCGGCTCGCCGCTGCGCGACGGACCGGCGGACACTTACCGCATTGGGCCAGCAGCATGAGAACGATGCCGCGCATCGCCTTGCGCACCGATTGAGGTCCCCCGGCTTCTTCCGAGTTCATGCGATTGGCGCAAAGCGTAAAATGTCCCTCGCACGACCGCCCTCGCCGCGGAGGGGCGCTGCACGCCCGGGGGCGTGCAGAAGTGGTCATGCACCCGGCCGGAAATGTCTGTGCGGGTCTTCTGGAGTAGAGGCGATGCATGTGTCGCCCTCTCCTCGGAGAGGCAACAGGTGAACCTCGTTTGTAGTGACGCCGTGAGGCGTTGTCTTCTATCGTCTTCAGGATACGCCTTTACGGGCGCACTACAAACGGCTCAGGAGAAAAAGGGGACATTCTACTTTCCCACCGATCCCCCTCGTCAATCGAATCGGGCCGAGATCGTCGACCGAAAAGTAGAATGTCCCCTTTCTTTTTGTGCGTCGAATCGGGTGAAGTCGCGCAGGAATGAATGCAGAAAAGACGGGCGGCGGCATCGAGTCTCCCGGCTCGATTGGGTGCAAAGAGATCGAGCGCCGCAGAGGTCCCTCAGACGCTCCGCGAACCCACACACGGACCGGACCGGACGCCGCCGCCCATCAACGGGTCAATTTCAGAATTCCGGGACGGGAACGTCCTCCAGCGTGAAGGTCGCCTCCTGTTCGTACAGGTTGAAGCCCAGCGTGAACCGGATGGTCTTCGCGTCGCCGCAAGCGCTGCAACTGCCGCTGCCGGTCAACTGGCCGGTCTTCAGCGTGGCCGAACCGCCGGCGTGCATGCCACGGGTTTCGCCGCCGTTGCCGCCGCTCACCTCCATTACGGCTTTACCGTCGGCGTTGAGGACCGCCATGCTCAGCGCCGCTGCCGGCGGGAGCACTTCGTCACTCCACACGTGGAGCGAACCGCTCATCAGGTTGTCCACCTTCGTGGGGTCATACTCTACATCGAGCCTGTACTTGTACTTGCCTTCCGACGCGGTGGCTTCCACTACCATGACCTTGAAGCCCGGCGTCAGCTCGAACCATGCGTCGCTGGTCTCAAAGGGAACGTCCACCGTCTTGGTCTCTTCGACCAACAGGAGGCCCAGAGTCCAGTCGATCCTGCTGAACATCTCAGGATACGCAGCGTTGGGATCGACGGGGAAGCTCAGATGGAACCGATCCTGGAGCGCCGACAGAGTCCAGGAAGTCGGCTGGTGGTAGAACCGTCCGATCGGGTCTCCTGAATCGCTGCTGAAAACCACTTGGCCGTTCTGATCGTACGCCTGGGCCGACGTCGGAGACATCGACCAGCCGAGCAGGCCTTCCTTGTCGAGGGTATTCACGACGCTCGACACGCCCAGCGACCACTGGGGTCCTTCGGTTTGCGAGCCGGACTGCATGGCGGGATTGTAGACCTGGGACGTCATGGTCACCGACACGTACTCCCAGTCCGCCGACAGATGGGCGGCCACGTCCCAGGGCTCGTTGGGATCCCCCGCGACCCGATAGGCCGGATCCCCCGCGGCTGTGATGAGAATATCGCCGGGGGAGATTTGCGACGGTTGCACCGCCACGGCACACGCGCAAAGGGCAACCACAATCAGACCAACAAAGATACCGTTCCTCATGATGACACCTCCTTTTTAAGAAAACCCGCTTTCCGCCGCGTCAACTGTTATTCTGCATCCCGCATCAGCGCAATGTCAAGTCCGTTTACTGAATATTTCAGAGATTTTCTGTGTACAACCGGAACTCCAGTCGCTACCCGGTCTTCTATCTAATCCAGTCCAGGATTCGACCGTTTCGTTACGTTTATTTTCGGAGAATCGTCCGCGTTCGCCTCATTTCCCGCCCGGTTCCCATTGCAGGGCCGGATACTGTCCTTCCGACATCGACCACGTGGACGCAAAGTCCCGGCCGGGCCGCTCGAAGGTCGTCTGCTGCATGGTTCGGCGCTCAGTCCAGGTATCCCATCAGGATCAGGCCCGGCTCCTGGTTGGGCGTGATCATCGTTCGGAGTTCCTGGCGGGCCTTGGCCAGGTTGTCCCGGGCCTGGGCGCGGACCCGGCGCAGGGCCGCCACCTTCTGCGCGATCGTGGCCGGCGGCACGCTCTGCCCTTGAAGAGACTGCTGCAAATCCTGGCAGATCGTCTCGCCTTCCGACATCTCGGTGATGCTCTTGGAGCCCGTCGTCCAAGAGTTCGCAGAACCGGCGCCCGAGTTGGGCAGGGAATTGCCGGAGGGAGTATTCGAGTCCAGGATGTCTACGGGGGCGAAATTCCCGCCGGGGCCGCCGCTGAAACCGCCGAAAGTGGCGAAGCCGCCGCCCATACCGCCGCTGGAAGGACCGCCGAAGCGGAAACTCTGGAAGTTGCCGTTGCCGCCCGTGGAGCCCGGATCGATCGCGACTTCGGCCTCGGCTTTCAACTGCTGGATGCGTTCCAGCTTGGGCTTGAGCCGGCGCCACTGTTCGTCGGTGGCTCCGACGGTCTGCTGAATGGCCCGGTTCTTGTTCTCCTCGGCCTGGCGCTGCATCTCCTCGATGTCCCGCTGCATTTCCTGCATGTGCTGCATGTTGCGCTGAGCCATTCGGCTGGCGAAGTCCGGCTGACCCAGTTGACCCGACTGACCGGATTGGAGAGAGAGGCTCTGATCCTGCGGACGTTGGCGACGATTCAAAGGCTGGGTCGTGCGAGGGCGAGGCTGAGAGAACGCGACGCTTACGCCCAGGCACGTCAGCAACCCCGCAATCACGCAAGAACGCAACACCCGTCTGGTGGTTTCTGTCCGCATCGGCACACCTCCCGAAAGGAAACGCTCACTCAGTTTCCACGATCATACCACGGCGATTCATCTTGATCCCGTAGAAAGGCGGGGACGGGGCCCGCGTGATTCAGAAATTGCCGGGAGGTTTCGCGAAAGCGCGTGTGCCAGTGGCGATTTGGATGTCAGGGTCCAGCGTCGATCATTCGAAGCTGGCGTCAGTAGCTGAACGACTTGACCTTCCGGCGGAGCTGATCGAAATCGAGGGCACCCTGGGCGAACGCGTCGATGTCGGACTTCTTCGCCTGCATCGTCAGCACCGTTGTCGAACGGGCAGGACGGCCCAGGCCCAGTGTTGCCATGTAGTCGTCGTTTCCGTAGATATTATGATACTGCCTCATCATATCGGCGTCGGCCGTCCGGCTTGCATCCCCCTTCTGTGCAACGATGGTCAGGACGACCAGCTCGTTCGGGTCGACGTTGCGGATGTTGGCGGCGTGCTTGAGACTCCGCAACAGCTCCTCCTTGAATTGGTCAAACGTCATCGCCTGGATCTGTGCCGACTGGCCGGCGCTTCCGACCCCCGCAGGCGAATGCAGCTTCTGCCGGGCCCTCTGCCAGACCGGATCGGCGGCCTCGTCTTGGGACCGGGCCTGGGACTCGCCTCCGCCCGGCTGCTGCGCCGGGGATGAAGGAGGGAAGTCCGCCCCGATCACGAACAGGGCCGCGGAGCCCTCCAGATAGATCGCCTCCGCCCTGCGATCCTCCCCGAGCAGGCTGCCGTAGTCCCGCAGAACGCCGCGGATCATCCGCGGCTCGCTGAGTTTCTCGCGGAGGATCTGCAACATCACCCGCAGATCCTCGGTCGTCTCGGCGATCCTCTCCGCCGCGAGTTCTCCCGTGGGGATCACGAGCACATCGCCGGCCGCGACGGCGCCCCCCTGCGACGGTTCCGACGGATACGCCGGCCATTCGCCTTCCGGGAGCGCGGATTTCTCATCGATCGCATCAGCCGTGACGTTGAAATGCAAGACCTCGGCGACAAAGTCGAAACCCGGCTTGGAGAACTCCAAAGTCCCGGTCCACCCATAGGGCACCTTGAGACTGTACCTGCCTTGGGAATCGGTGACGGCGGTGTATCCCCCCGGCTGCGCCGTGACTTTCACACCCGGAACCGGCTCGCGACCAGCCTTGATCACGTTGGAGATCGTGACCATACGTCCGTCGGGAGCATAGTTCTCAGCATCGAGGGCGGCCTTGACCGAGCGATAGGTCCGCTCCGGCGGCGTGAAGCTAAACCCCTCCTTGCGAGGGACGACGACGCCCCCCCAGCCGAATGGCACTTGGGCCTTGTAGAACCCCTCTTGATCGGCCACCGGCTCTCCCGGCAGCCCCTTCATCAGCACTCCGCCAATACCCGTCCGCCCGGAGATCGCGACTGTGGCAACCTCTGCGGCGTAGCCTTCGTTCATCATGTCTCGTTCGAGCGGCACGTAAGTCCTGGTGGCAGGTTCGAAGCGGTATCCCTCTTTCTCCGGGACAACCGCGCCGGACCAGCCCGCCTGCAACAGCACGCTGTATTTGCCGTTGGAGTCCGTCACGACCGGGCTTCCCGGAAAACCTCGCATCGTGACACCTGGAACGCCTACGATACCGGAGATGGTGAACTCAAGCACTCTTGTGGTGTAGTCCTGGTTTGAGGAATTCTCGTGAAGCGGGAGATACTCAAAATAGGGAGGGGTGAACCCGTAACCGGGCTTCACCGGCTTCACCTCGCCGGCCCAGCCATAGGGCACCGTGGCGCTGTATTCGCCGCGTGAGTCCGTGACGACCTCCTGGGGCAAGCCCATCATCTTGACGCCGGACACCCCAGTCGTACCGGAGATTCTGAACATGATCAGCACGGCGGTGTAATCTTGATTCCTGAGGTTCTTTCCAACGGCTTCATAGGTTCGACTCGGCGGGATAAACGAAAAGCCCTCCTTCATCGGCGTGGCCTTGCCCTTCCAGCTCCGGGGCACTTCGGTCTGGTATTCTCCGTTCTCATCCGTCACAACGTTGCCCGGCAGCCCCGCCATTCTGACCCCGGCCAAACCCGTGGAGCCGGAGATCGTGAAGGTCTGCTTGTCGCCGGTCTGGGCTCGCGCCGGCCTGGCGAAACCCGGCGTCAGCAGGCCCAGGAGCACAAGCGTTGAGAGGATTCGGTTTCCGCGTGTCATGGTTCTGTCCTTTCGTAGGGTGTGCCGTGCACACCATCCTCGCACACCATCTTCATCGAATCGAACCGCCGGATCGGTGTGCATGGCACACCCTACATGCGGCGCCCATCGCTTAGTTCTCCACGGTCGACGAAGCATTCCCCGTCAGGGCCGCGACGGATCGCAGACCAGCCCCGGTCTGGGCCTTAATTTGCTCCAGCGCCTGCGCCACCCGCCGGCGGTCCGTCAAGCGGGCGGCCTCGATCACCTCGATCAACTCGTCGAACCGCTTGTCCATCCGCTGCTCGGAGTCCGACGCGAACCGAGAGGCGAACGATTCGAGGTCCCGGCTGATTTGCCCGGCCACCTCGGTCCGCAGCTTCGTATCGTTGCCCGCCAGGGCGGCCGCCAGACGCTCGTCCAGCCCGGCCAGAATGCTCTCTTGAACCGCCGGCTTGAGCGACGCGACGATCGAGGACTCCAGATCGGCCCGAAGCCGCTCGACATCCACCGGCTTCGGGGCCGTCAACCGGCCGATCGCCACGCCGGCCCCGAGGACCAACGCCGCCGCCACTGCGATCCGCACGAATCCGTCGATGACAGGCACGACTCTCGCGCTCGGCGCGACCGCTTCCAAAGCCTCGATCGCTCTGTCTTGGCGGGCATCCATGTCGGCCGCCACCCGCCTGCCCAACTGGGCGAGGCTGTCGCCCTGTTGCCTGAGATCTTGGAGATACCGGCGGCAACCTTCGCAGCCGGCCAAGTGCTCTTCCACAGCCGCAACCTCGGACTCCTCCAAGGCTCCGAGCATGTAATCGACAATCCGATCCTGCATATCCGGGCAGAATCTGTTCATGGCGTGTCTCCTTGCTCAGTGAGCATGTCGTGCAGCTCTTTGATCGCGGTTCGAAGCCTCAGATAGACGCCGGAGGGCGACATCGAAAGCTCCCGGGCGACGGTCTTCACGTCCCGGCCGTCGAAGTAGTACATCACCAGCGGCAATCTAAGATCCGACGGCAGCCGGGCCACCGCCCGCTGAAGGTCCTCGTCGCGCGACGACTCCTCGACGCATTCCGGCAACCTGGGAACGAGCGTCTTCTCCGAGGTCTTGCGTTTGCGGAGGCAGTTGATGCTCAGATTCCGGGCGATGGCGACGATCCAGCCGCCGAACTGATCGCCGTCCCGAAGCTGGCGGACCCGCTGGAACCCTTGGATCAACGCATCCTGTGCGACGTCCTCGGCGTCGTGAACGCTGCCCAGCACGCCGAGGCAGACCAGGTAGACATGCCCATAGTGCCGGCGGACCAGCCCGGCGTACGCCGTCCGGTCCCCCCCGCACGAGGCTGTCACCAGGTCTCTGTCGCTTCGTTCGTCCAATCGCAACTCCGCATTCGAGTCTTCACAATAAAGACACCCGCCCGTCCTTCAGATTACACAAAAAACCGGCGATTGCGGCGAGATTCCCGGCAGAGAGCCCCACAACAGAAAAAGGGCCGGCCCTGAAAAGGGTCGGCCCGATCTTCTTCCCTGGGAGCGACGCAAGCAGCGAGACTATCGGCGAGAGCCGGGCGTATAGTCGGCGGGGATGTTCGGTCCGAAGAGGGCGGGATCAAGCTCGGCGTCCCACTGGAAACGATCGAAGACCACGTGTGACGACTGGCGCTGGCCGAACTTTCCGTCCACCTCGATGCGAACGGGCCAATTCGTCTTCACGTCCACCCAGAGGCGGAGGGTCTGGTTGTCCAAAGGCGCCTCAATCCCTTCGACCTCGATGCCGTCGATCTCGCTGCGTCCGAGCTTGGAATAGTCCCCTGCCAGAACCTGCGGGCAGAACCGCCTCGGGTCTTGTTGCTCCAACATCTCCGCGGCCTCCACGTCCGAAAGGGTCCCCTCCATGTATTGCTTGAGTTCCGGCTGGACCATGACGAAGGTCTTGCGGGCCGGGACCAGGTACTTGATCGTGTGCGGCTGGCCGTCCACGCGGCTGTCAATCCGACAACGCTGTTCCTGGTCGACGTAGACGTCGGATTCGTCTACCACCTGCCGGCCCTGCGGATCGTTCATCGTCAGGCGCGCTTTATAGGTGACGGTGGGGGCGTTCTTCACCCTGGCCGACACGTCGCCCCAGGCGACGCTCGCGCCGTCGGGCGAGACGCCCAAATGATACAGAACGATGGAGACCGCTGTGACGATGGCCGCCGCGGCGGCCAACTGCGCGATTCGATTCCTCATGATATGCTCCCTCCAAATGGAGTGTTTGTGCTGTTGGGTCTGCGCGAGACTCCGGCGAAAGCGGCCGGCGAGGTCGTCGGCCATCTGGCGAACGTCGTCCGGCGCGTCTGCGCCGCCCAGATCGTTCAGGATTTCATTGAGATCATTCTTCGCCATCGCCCCATTCCTCTTTCATCTGCACTCGCGCCGTCAGCCGGCTTCGCAGCGACGCGACGTCCTTGGACACGTGAGAGCGGGCCGTCGCCTCGGAGCAGCCAAGAACGCTCGCGATTGCCGGATAATCCTGCTGTTCGAGATACCGCATGACGATCGCCCTGCCCTGCTTGATCGGCAGAGAGGCGATGGCCCGGCGGACCGCCTGGCGCAGTTGGGCCCGGTCAGACGCCGGCGGAGACTCTTCGCAGAGATCGGCCGTTGAGTGTGACATCTGGCCGTCGCGGCCGACGCGATTGCGCCAGGCCCGGGAGTTGGCGCTGAGAGCGATTCGATAGAGATAGCCGTGGGCGGCGGGCCCTGCGAGCTTCTCTAGATGTTTCCACATACCAAGCAACGCGTACTGCATCGCCTCGGCGAAGAGCTCGCGGTCGCCCGAGAGTCTCCAGAGCACGGCCGTCAACAGGGGAAGATGCTTCGCCCTGAGCCTGTCGAAGATCTCGATCCGCTCGTCACGCCTCATGGCCGGCCTTCAAAGTGAGACTGAACGCGTTCATTTCTCACATAGAATAACCGGCGACTTGAAGAAATGTGTAAAGCCTCCAGAAGAGATTCGGTTCTTCACGGGATTTTGCGATTCATCGACGCCACGGAAGAAGCACGCCCGAAGCGGTCGTGCCGGGAGAAGTTTATCGCGTTAGGGCCTCCGGCTTGGACGCGAACGAGGCGTTCGCTTGCGGGACGGGATGCCGCATTTCGGGCAGACTCATGATTCGGCGCCGCCTGGCATCCTGATCGCTTTCAGGAGCGGCGCTTCGCCGCGGATTTGGTTCATGAGCCTCACGAGGAACCAGGCGAAGGGAGAAGACACCACATGAATGTGCTTTGGGCTCAGACAAATGCCAAGATTCAACATCTTTCCATGGCCGCCGTGATTCTGCACGTAGGCAAGCGTTCTTGTTCCGACCTGACATAGGCCGTCAATCCGAATGCTGGTGTCGCTCGTTCTGGCGTGTTCGTAGAAACGGCGCGAGGACGCATCGGATGTGAGTTCCTCCGGCCGGAAGAGCCAGAACGAGATTTTGTGGCCAGTGATTCTGTCCGAACTCAACCACAGGAGCGTGTCGCTCCACTCTTGTTGACGCAGGAATGACCGGAATGCCGCCACTGCCTCATCGAAACTGACGCGCACGTCGTCCACTCGATCTCTCCCTAGCGACCCGCAAACGCTCGATCTTCAGGACAGTCAGAGACGCCTATCATTTCCAAGTGAAGGATTTGCCGGTCAGGCGTTCGTAGGCTTCGATGTACTTGGCTTCGGTCTTTTCCACGATGTCGGGGGGCAGCGCGACGCCTGGGCCGGACTTGTTGAAGTGGATCTCTTCCAGCCAGTTGCGAACGAACTGCTTGTCGAAGCTCTCCTGGTCCCGGCCGGCGGCGTACTTGTCGGCGGGCCAGAACCGCGACGAGTCCGGCGTGAGGACCTCGTCGACCAGGATGATCTTGCCGTCGGGCGTCACGCCCCATTCGAATTTCGTGTCCGCCAGGATGATCCCGCGGCTCTCGGCGTACTTGCCGGCCTTCTGGAAGACCTCGATGCTCCGGTCGCGGACGTACTCCGCGTTTTCGAGGCCGACGATCTTGGCCGCCTCCTCGAAGCCGATGTTCTCGTCGTGCGTGCCGCGCTCGGCCTTCGTGGACGGCGTGAAGATGGGCTCGGGCAACTTCTGGCACTGTTTCAATCCCGCCGGCAACTTGATGCCGCAGACCGTGCCAGACTTCTGGTACTCTTTCCAGCCGGAGCCCGCCAGGTACCCGCGAATCACGCACTCGATCGGCAGGACCTGGACCTTCTTGACCAGCATGCTGCGGCCCTTGAACTGGTCCGCCCGCTCGGCGAAGGGCTTGGGGAAGTCCTTGACGTTGTCAGAGAGGAGGTGGTGCTCGACCTGCCCGCTGAGATAGTCGAACCAGAACTTGGAGATCTGCGTCAGGACGATGCCCTTGTACGGAATCCCGTTGGCCATGACGACGTCGAACGCGCTGATCCTGTCGGTGGCGACGATCAGCATCTTGTCGCCCAGGTCGTAGACGTCGCGGACCTTGCCCCGCATCGGTTTGTAGCCGGGAACGTTCGTCTGTTGTATGGCCTGCATGGCAACTCCTTCGCAGCAAGGGCTTTTCCGCCCGAAATTCCGAATTCATGGGCCCAGCGCCCACGCCGCCCGGCGAGGAGCCGGGCACGTCGATATGCTAATGACCCGCCTGCCGTCCGTCAACCCCGCGTCCGGCCGAGGGCGGGCTGTGGCGGCGAACTCCTCCGCCGCAAGTTGGGACTTGACTCATTATGAGCATATGCTCACAATAGCACAATAGACAACGACAACAGGAAACAGTCCATGTGAAAGGAACAGCCGCGTGAAGTGTGGAATCATCCGCTGCCGGCAGACTGAGGCAAGGGCAATCCCTATCAGTTTCCCTGTCCGCATCGGGCCATAATGCGCCAAGCGATAGAACGGGCAACCGCCGGCAAAGCCAGAATCCTCGACTGAACACACTGACTTGGACAAAACCGAGGGCGCCGGCGGCAGCGTGGACGCGACGGACCATCTTGAACCAAGCGGAGAGGAGAAAAGGAATCATAGCAGATGTCTGAAATCGCACACAAGTACATCGTCATGAGCGGCAAGGGCGGAGTCGGCAAGAGCAGCGTGGCCGTGAACCTGGCCGTGTGGCTCTCCCTGCAGGGCAAGCAGGTCGGCCTGCTCGACGCGGATATTCACGGGCCCAGCGTGCCCACGCTTCTGGACGTCGGCGACCGCCGGCCCGGCGCCGACGCCGACGGCCAGCGGATTCAGCCGGCCGAATACAGCGAAAACCTCAAAGTCATGAGCGTGGGCTTTCTCCTTCCGAACGACAGGCAGGCCCAGATCTGGCGGGGGCCGATGAAGAACAATCTCAATCAGCAGATCGTGCAGGACCTGGACTGGGGCCGCCTGGATTACCTCGTCGTGGACTGCCCGCCGGGGACGGGCGACGAGCCCCTGTCGGTCGTTCAGGTGCTCGGCGGGGCCGACGGCGCGGTCATCGTGACGACGCCGCAGGAAGTGGCCGCCGTGGACGTGCGGAAGTGCATCACGTTCTGCGGCCAGGTGAGCCTGCCCGTGCTGGGCATCATCGAGAACATGAGCGGGTTCAT
>JBDKUU010000256.1:0-2837 GCA_039679525.1 Phycisphaerales bacterium
GCGGCGGCAATCGGGGCCGCGGTGGCCGGCGAGGCGGCGCGGGCGATGGCTACGGCGACATGTACGGAATGCAGGGCATGGGGCCCGACGGCAAGAGAAAGGCCAGCACCGACGAGGTCTACTTCGATCTGCGTGAAGAGATGCTCAACTTCCGCTCGGATCTGTCCAAGAGCGAAAAGCCGATCCTGATCTGGGCTTTCGACGACACCGCCGAGCCGGGCAAGACCTATCAGTACCGTCTCCGCGTGGGCGTGTTCAATCCTGTGGCCGGGACCGGGCAACTGGTCGATCGCGACATGGACAAGAACAACCGGGTCATTCTGTGGAGCCCCTTCTCTCCGGTGACCGAACCGGTGGCGATCCCGCGGATGGTCTACCTGTTCGCCAAGAACGTGGTGGACAAGACCAAGACCGCGACCGTCGAAGTGGCTCGCTACAAGCTCGGCTACTGGCGGACCGAGGACTTCCAGGTCCGGCCGGGCGAATCGATCGGCAAAGAAATGGAGCCGAAAGATCCCGATAAGGAACGGGGCCGGGATCGGGACAGGGACCGCCGCTTGGCGATGATGGGTCAGGCGGGCGGCCGCATCACGGACCCGCGAGGCGACATGATGATGGATCCGGCGTACGGCATGCCCAGTCCGGAAGACGCCAGCCGGCCCAAGATCGTGAACTTCGACACCGGCGCCGTCGTCGTCGATCTGGTCGAGACCAATGACTGGGGCGACGCTCCGAGCCTGAAGCCCCGCATGTACTACGACATGCTCTACACGACCGACGGCACGGTCATCGAGCACATGCCCGTGAACATGATGAACTGGCCGGCGGAGGTGTCTGTGGCATACCGGGTCGTTCAGAGCGAAAAGAACAGGGAACCCAAGGCGTTCCGGTCGTTCAGCAAGTCCAACCGGACCCGCGGCGCGGATCCCTACGGCGGCATGTACGACATGGGCGGTCCCGGCGGACCCTACGGCCGCTGATCGACGCCGAGAAGACAACGCAGTGAATCCCAAAGACCGCCCGACGCCGGGCGGTCTTTTCTTTTGGACAGAAAAGGTGACATTCTACCTTTCCGACCGAAAGGCATTCGACGCACCCTCCGGGACACGAAAAGAGAAAAGTAGAATGTCCCCTTTTCCAAGGACAGAAGATAACGCCTCACGGCGTCACTACGAACCAAGTTGCCTCTCTGCGGTGGGGCAAGCCCCACCCTACATGTTGCCGAACTTGCTCGTCAAAGCTGATTAGACCTACCGCGTCTGTCAGCGGGTGCATGACCGTTTCTGCGACGGGGTCGGTCGAATAGGATCGCGGGGCAAAAGGAAGGGACGGACTGATCCGGAATCCGGCGGCTCGCCGCTGCGTGACGGGCCGGCGGGCATTTTTCGCATTGGGCCAGCAGCATGGCAGAGAAACCGGAAGGTTTCGCCAGGACAGCGGGATCGTTCGGTTCGCCAAGCCAGGCTCTGTCTGTATCATGCTGCTGGCCAGAACGCAAAGTCTCCCGCACACGTCTGCCGCGGGTGTGTCCGGTCCGCCGGAGATGTGTAGAACAACGAGGCCGGCGTCCTTGCCGTATGGCTCTGGCCCTCATAACCATGCTGGAAGCCCAAAGCGATAAACTTCCGCCTCGCCAGAGGCGGTCTTTCTACGTCGTTGACGATGGAGGGGACGCATAGGATGTCGCGTGCCGTCTTGGCGTACAAACGAGGCGAATGCAGGTCCGAAGCGGACCTGCCTGGGAAGTTTTGCGCCTTTGGCCTCCAGCATGATACGCGAGCAGATTGGTCGCTTAGGAACGCTGCCGGGGGACTCCCATTGTTGGGGCCCTTGAAGCGTCGAACTCCGGAACGGTCCGGCCCATCCTCGATCACGCTCCTGGAACTGTGAGCTTGTCGCTTTGAACCTCCGGTATGGTTGGGTAGAATACCTGTACCGTCACGGGGGAAAGGGCAGCGCCCTCGCTCTTGGCCGCTTTCAACGCCCCGGATTTCGACAGGCCGAAAATGTGTAGAACAGCGAGGGCCACGGCCCCCCGGGGGCGCGTGCAGAAGCGGTCATGCACCCTCTGTCAGCCTCCCCGGTGCAGGCGTCTGGACACGCGATGGCATCACGTGTACAGTTGAGGCTTTGAAAACCTGATTGTCTGGGAGGTGACGGATGAAACGTCGCGAAGTTGTGGTGTTGTCGGCGGCAGTCGTGTTCGTTCTGTCGGGGGCGGTCTTCGGCCAGGAGGCTCCGAAAGGACCCTACGCGAAGTGGAGCCGCGGGCCGGGAGCGGGGACTGACTTCTTTCCGATCGCCGTGTGGCTGCAATCGCCCGGCAACGCCCAGCGGTATCGCGACGCGGGGTTCAACCTGTACGTCGGCCTGTGGCGGGGGCCCACGGACGAGCAACTGTCGCAGCTCAAGGCCGCGGGCATGCGAGTGATCTGCGAGCAGAACGCGGTTGCGATGCGCCGGCTGGACGACCCCACGATCGTGGGCTGGATGCACGGGGACGAGCCGGACAACGCGCAGTCGCTCGGGGAGGGCAAGGGGTATGGCCCGCCGGTGCCGCCGGCGAAGATCGTGGCGGATTACGAGCGGATTCGAGCGGCGGACCCGAGCCGGCCTGTCATGTTGAACCTCGGGCAGGGTGTGGCCTGGGACGGCTGGTACGGCCGCGGCGTCCGCACGAATCATCCGGAGGACTATTCGGAGTACGTCAAGGGCTGCGACATCGCGTCGTTCGACATCTACCCGGTGGCGCACGACAAGCCGGAAGTGGCCGGCAAGCTGTGGTACGTGGCCCGCGGCGTGGAACGGCTCAAAGAGTGGTCGCAGGGCAGGCCCGT
>JBDKUU010000257.1:0-5689 GCA_039679525.1 Phycisphaerales bacterium
GCGTGTACGCCGACAACTCAGGGCGGCCGGGCGCGCGCCTCGGCGTGACCAATGCTGTGGCGGTCAGCAAGGCTCAGGGCTGGCAGACCGTCGCTCTGAAGAGCCCGGTGGCGGCGCCCGCGGGTCAGAAGATCTGGCTGGCGTGGGTTTTCCAGAACAACGTGAGCGTTCGCACGACGGCCGGGGCCCCGGGGCGGGCCAGTTCCAACGCCGGATGGTCGGGTGGGATGCCCGGCGCGTTCGGCAGTTCCACCGTCGCCAATTACATCTACAGCATCTACGCGACCTATGCCCCGGAATATCCTCGCGATGATGACGAACATGATGATTGAGCGCTCGCAAGCGATTTGACACAACCAGATGACGTTTCGTCAGGAGCAGATTCCTATGCCGACAACGATCAAGATAGATCCTGTTACCAGAATCGAAGGCCATCTGTCCATCGAGGTCACCGTCGACGCCGTCAATGGACGGCAGCAGATTACCGACGCCAAGAGCAACGGAACGGTCTTTCGCGGTTTCGAGACCATTCTCAAGGGCCGAGACCCGCTTGACGCCACGCACATCACGCAGCGGATCTGCGGCGTGTGCCCCATCTCGCACGGCATGGCGAGCACTCTGACGCTCGAGAAGGCGTTTCTCGCCACGGCTCCCGCCAACGGCAGGATCATCCGAAACCTGGTCCTGGGCGCCAACTTCATTCAGTCTCACGTGCTGCACTTCTATCACCTGGCCGCCCTGGATTATATCAACACGCAGGGCGCCGCGGACATCGCGCCCTGGATCCCTCGCTACGTCACGCCCGACATGGTGTCGGGCAACACGGCCGTGACCCTGGTGAACCACTATGTGGACGCCCTCGCGATTCGAAGGAAAGCGCACCAGATGGGCGCGATCTTCGGCGGACGCATGCCCTGCACGTCCGTCTTTGTCCCGGGCGGAGCCACCGAGAAGCCGACCGCGGAAAAGATCGCCGCGTTTCGGGCGTTGCTGAGCGAGCTGCGCAGCTTCATCGACAGCGTGATGATCCCCGATGTGAACGCCGTGGCCGCCGCGTTTCCGCAGTACTATGGCATCGGACGCGGATGCGGGAATCTGCTGGCCTACGGCGTGTTCGACCTCGACGCCAACGGGACGACGAAACTCCTCAAGAGCGGCAGATTCACAAACAACCAGTTTCTGGCCGTCGATCCTGCGCAGATCATGGAGTACGTGAAGTACTCCAAGTACACGGCCGCCAGCGGCAGTCTCAACCCGACCTCCGGCGTCACCGAGCCGTCCGCCGTCAAGGCGGGCGCGTATTCCTGGATCAAGGCCCCGCGCTACCAGAACCTGGTTCACGAGGTCGGCCCGCTGGCCAGAATGTACGTCAATGGCGACTATCGAAATGGCATTTCGGTTCTCGACCGGCTTGCGGCGCGAGTCCTCGAAACCAAGAAGGTCGCCGACGCGATGGACGGCTGGCTCAATCAGCTCGTCGTCGGCCAGCCTGTCTATCAATATGCGGCGAATCCGAACAATACGTCCGGCATCGGATTGACGGAAGCGCCTCGCGGCGCGCTGGGGCACTGGACCCGCATCGTCAGCGGCCGCATCGACCGCTACCAGGTCATCACGCCCACGAACTGGAACGCTTCGCCCAAGGACGATTTCGAGCAGCGAGGTCCGATCGAGCAGGCTCTGGTCGGCACGCCCGTGGCCGACTTGACGCAACCCATCGAGGTTCTCCGGATCATTCATTCGTTCGATCCGTGCCTGTCCTGCGCGGTGCACATGGTCCGGCCCGACAGCAGGAAGATCGAAGCCACTGTGTGCAGCAGGCCGAGCATCTGATCGTGGGCGGGACATCCACCCGAGCTGCGGTTCTTGTCCTGGGGATCGGGAACATCCTGCTGAGAGACGAAGGCGTCGGCGTCCACGTCGTTCGGGCGATGGAGAACAGCCCTTTGCCGGATGATGTGGAGCTGCTCGACGGCGGCGCCGGCGGGGCCGATCTCCTCGACGCCATCAGCGAGCGACGCCGGTTGATCGTCGTCGACGCGCTCGATGCGGACGTTCCCCCCGGGACGATCCTGAAGATGACGCCCGAAGACCTGGCGGCCTTGTCCTCGAGTGTTTCATTGCATGAGTTCGGAATCGCCGAGACCCTCATGGCGGCCAGACGCTTGAAGTGCGAGCCTCACGACGTCACGATCATAGCGATCAGGCCCTGGGACACTCGGTGCGGGCTGGAACTGTCGGACGACATGCAGCGGCGCCTGCCGCGAGTCATCGACATCGTTCTCGGCGCCGTCGGAAGGCGAGGCGGCGAGTCTCAGGGGCGGAGCGTCGGCATTTCCTGAGAGCACAGGATGATCGCGCAAAAAAACGGGGCCCGCACCGATTCGATGCGGGCCCCGAAGATGTTGCCGGATCGTCCGGGTCGGGCGGGATTACTTCGCGCCGGCCAGGAACCGAACCTCACTGATGTTCAACGCCTTGTCGTAGATGCGGAACTCCTGGATGGAGCCGATCCACTCCGGATCGCCGGTGTAGCCGCCCTTCGCCAGGTAGGCGAAGTTGGTGCTCAGGGCGCTGATCTTGTTGGCCGCCGACAGGGTCGCCGTGCCGACGAACTCGCCATCCATATACAGCGAGACATTCGTCGCGTCGATGGTGGCGACCACGAAGTGCGGGTTGCCGTCGTCGGTCTCTTTGCCGTCGACGCCGGTCTCAGCGCCCCAGGGAGCCGCGACATCGCCGCAGGAGATGCCTGTGCGGCTGACGTCGTTGCCTCGGGCCGGGGTGAAGAAGAACCCGTTGGAGCCGAACCCGTTCAGCGAGTCGCCGAAGTAGCACAGCATATGGTAGCCCGTGTTGGCGCCGGCCTTCGGGGTGTACCAGCCGGCGATGCTGAAGGCTTCGTAGGTGTTGATGGCCAGGGCCTTGCCGTCCATCTCCATCCACTGATCCTGGGCCGTGGTGACCAGCGAGCCGTCGACGACCGCGGCGCCGCCGATGAGCGTGCCGGCGAGACCGCCGACGCTGTCGTTGGTGGTGCCGTCATCGAACGTCCACTGGTGCGTCAGGCTGGCCGTGCCGGGGTCCTTGGGCGTCAGGTTAGCCAGGTAGAGCACTTCGCCCGGGGTCAATGCCTTGTTGTAGATGCTGAATTCGTGGATCGAGCCGAGCCACTCCGGATCGCCGGTGTAGCCGCCCTTCGACAGGTAGGCGAAATTGGTGCTCAGGGCGCTGATCTTGTTCGCCGCCGACAGCGGAGCGCTGGAGACCAGCTTGCCGTCGATGTACAGCTTGACGTTCACGGCGTCGATCGTGCCGACCATCAGGTGCGGGTTGCCGTCATCGATCTCGGGACCGTTGGCGCCGCTCTCGGCGGACCAGGGGGCCGACGTGTCGCCGCAGGAGATGCCTACGCGGCTGACGTCGTCTCCGCGGGACGAGCACATGAAGAAGCCGTTGGAGCCGAAGCCGTTCAGCGAGTCGCCCAGGTAGCACAGCATGCTGTAGCCCGTGTTGGCGCCGGCCTTCGGGGTGTACCAGACCGCGCAACTGAAGGCGTCATAGGTGTTGATGGCGATGGCCTTGCCGTCCATCTCCATCCACTGATCCTGGGCGCTGGTGACCAGGGCGCCGTCGACGATGGAGGCGCCGCCGATCAGGACGCCGTCGACTCCGCCGATGCTGTCCGCGGCGGTGCCGTCATTGAACGTCCACTGATGCGTCAGGTTGGCCTTGTCGGGCTTCGTGGGCACCGCGACCGTGCTGAAGTTCGCGACGGCGCTTTCCCACCGGGCGGGCGTCTCGGCCTCGTTGACCTCGACGATCTTCCAGTAGTAGACGCTGCCGACGGAGACGTTCGCCACGTACGTGGGCTTGTCGACCGTGGCCACCAGGGGCAGGTTGTCCTTGTCGGTTCCGAGATAGATCTCGTGGACCACGGCTTCACGGCCGGGACGCCAGCTCAGGGTCACCGGGCTGTCCAGGTTGATCGTTCCGGAAACCGGGGTCAATTGGGTCGGCTTGACCGGGGTGTACGAGAACTGAACCTCGCTCAGGCCGTACTGCGGCAGGAAACCGCCCCAGTTGCTGTTGACCACGAGCTTGACGAACTTGGCCGACGCGCCGCCGAAATCGACGATCGTGTTGGCCGTGTAGCCGGCCTCGCCGGGGGCCTGGGCGAAATCGAGCGTGTCCAGGGTGGCCCAGGTCTGGCCGTCTTCGGAGAACTGAACCGTGACGTTCATCAGGCCGTAGCCGACGACCGATTCCATCGCCTGGTTCGAGTTCCAGACACGCATCTCATTCAGAGCGTAGGTCTGATCGAATTCGTACTGGATCCAGGGGGTCAGCTCGCCGTTCTTGCTGAGCCACATGTCGGTTTCCATCGTCGAGTGCGCGCCGGCGGTCATGCCCGAGCCGTCGATCGTCTTTTCGGGGCCCATCGTGTCGTTATTCTGGCTCGACGCGGTGGCCTTGATGCTGGCGGCGGTGAGCTTGTAGGTCACGGGCTCGACGGTGAAGGACCAGACGTTGCCCTTGTAGGCGGTGAAGTCCGGGGCGGCGCCGATGCCGTCCACGCGCCAGTAATAGGTCGTGCCGAACGCGAGGCGGCCGGCGTCAAAGGTCGTGGCCTCCTGGCCGGCGCTGAGCAGCACGCCCATCGGATTGGCGGGGCTGGCGTTCAGGACGTCGCTGCGAGTGGTCCCGACGTACACGTCATACGTCTTGGAATCCTGGCCGGCCTTCCAGCTCAGGAGCACCTTGGGCAGCGTGTTGGCCGCCTGGTCGGCGGGGCTGGGGTTGTTGGCGATGCCGTAGCCGATGCCGCCTTCCATCGCGTTCTTGATCTCGTCGCCCGTCAGGACGCGGTCGTAGATGCGGAGGTCGTCGAGAGAGCCCTGATACAGAGCGTCCGGCCACTGCGACTTGCCGAGCCAGTTCTGGGTGGTCACGCCCAGGTCTTTCGGCAGCAGCACCGTGGCGCTGCTGGCGACCGGAGCGCCGTCGACGAACACGGTGATCTTCATGGCCGCGCTGTCGATCGACACCGAGATGTTGTGCCAGCCGGAGGCCAGCTTGTCGGGCGTGTTCACGATCTGCTCGCCGACCGCGGCGGTCCGGATGGCGAACCGGATGACGCCGTCGGTGTTCACGCGGGCGCACATGAACATGTAGATGCCGGTCCCGGAACCGAAGTCCCAGAGCCGCTGCCAGGCGCCGCCGGCGTTCGAGAAGTTGGCCCAGGTCGTGACCGTCGCGTCGCTCAGGGACGCGATCAGCGAACCGATGGGCAGGGTGGCGTAGTCGTCGGAGCCGTCGAAGGATAGGCCGCCGCCGATCTGGCCGGGGATCCAAGCCGGGTCGCCGGTGAGAACGCCCTCGCCGCCGCCGACCGCGTCGACCGTGGTCGTGCCGGACATCTCATCCAGTTTCCACCAGCTCACAGGCCCGGGGGTGGCTGCGCTCGCCAGCGTCGCGCCGGCCAGCAGGAGGGCAGCCGTCAAACACACCAGTCTCTTGTTCATAGCTCTCTTTCCTTTCTTCAGACACAAACTCGGTTTCAGCCTCACTCCGATGCGCCTCATCGCCTGTGAGGTGGCGTCAAACCACACGACCGTCATGGTCGTGATCTGCGGGTCCCAACTTCATCCCGTGATTCGTCGGGGCACCGCCGGGGGGGGGCCCCCGG
>JBDKUU010000258.1:0-2909 GCA_039679525.1 Phycisphaerales bacterium
CGGTGAAGGGGTCGCCCGCGTGGTAGGTCGCCTCGCCGAACGTGAAGTCGCCGAGGGCCTTCTCTTCGTGGATGCGACGCAGCGCTTCCATGTAGAAGGGGTCCACACGCGTTTGGAAGTCGACCAGGAACGCCTGCTTCTTGGCGGTGGCCTTCTTGCCGCTGGCGCCGATGGTCTGGCAGCCGGGGACGTCGACAGCGATGGGCTTGGCCAGGTACACGTGCTTGCCGGCCTCGACCGCGGCGGCCGCCTGCTCCGGATGGAAGTACGGCGGGCTGATGATCGCCACCGCGTCCACCTTCTCGAACAGTTTCAGATAGCCCTTGAGGCCGGTGAATCGATTGGCCTCGGGGACGCCCAGCTCGTTGCCCAGGCCGTCGGCGCGGTCCTGGAAGTAGTCGTAGGCAGCGGCGACGTTGTATCCGCCGTGCTGTTTGAAGAGCTTGGCGATCCAGGTGCCGCGGCCGCCGCACCCGATTACGCCCAGATTGATCGCCGAATTGGCGGCGGCGCCGCGAACGAGGGTCGGCTTCATCACGGCGAAGGTCGCCACGGCGGCCCCGGTAGCGGCCATGAAGTGCCGGCGGCTGAGGGGCGAAGTGGGAACGGTGGATTCGGCGGGCTTGCGAGCTTGCGACATTCTGCGGTCCTCCTTTCAAGAACGCGTGCATGGAATCCGGTTCTTCCCTCGCGACATGCAACGGGGAAGAGCCCGGCATACCTCTGTCGGCATACGCCACGCCCGGGATTATAGCACCGCCGGCCCCCCGTGCAACCAGTTTCCGGCGGGCAGAGCGGGCAGGGTGGGTGACCATTTCTGTCGGCAGACTGCGTCGGCGGGAACGACGATTTTCTCTGGGGTGGAGTCATTCCGGTTGTCGCACTGTATAATAGAACCACGGCTTGATCTGAGTTTCCGTGGCTCAGGATATTAGCCGCCAATGGAGAACGCAAATGATTACGGCGATTCATCTCGGCTTGCTCGTGCAGTTGCTCGCGGCCGGTTCGCAGTCCGACCCCGATCCCTACATCCGCATCGATCGGCTCTCGCCGCGCGTGGCTTTGGCCTACTGGCCGGGCATCGACCGCCGGTGCAACCTTACGGTGATCCAGTCGCAGAAGGGCCTGGTCATCGTCGATACGGAGGCGTCGCCGCGGGTCATGGCCCCGATGAAAAGAAAGATCGAGCAGACGTTTCACCGGACCGACTGGGCCTACGTCATCAACACGCACGCCCATGACAACCATTGCAGCGGCAACAGCCTCTTCAAAGGCGCGACGATCATCGGCCACGAGAACCTGGCCTCCGACATGCAATGGCTCATCGATCGGCAGACCAATCTCGACTTCCGACGCCGGGAGATCGATCGTTACAGCACGATCCTCCGTGACTTGCGAGCCGCGCTGCCCCAGTATGCCGCCAATCGCACACAGGCCAGGCTGATCGAAAGCGACATCATCTTCTACGACCTTTTCCTGCGGGACCTCCAGGAGGGCTACGAGGTCGTCAAGCCGTCCCTCACGTTCTCCGATGACTACAAGCTCGATCTGGGCGACGTCACCCTGGAACTGATCTTCTTCGGCAAGGGCCACAGCGCCTCCGACATCCTGGTCTACGTTCCCCAGGAGCGGGTCCTGGTCACCGGCGCCATCGCCTACCAGCAGTACCGGATCCCCGAGATCGGCGAAGAGACTCACCTCGAAGACGTCCGCCGGTTCATCGCCGTGCTGGACAGGCTCCTGGCCGACGACGTGCAGATCGACCATGTGATCCCGGGGCACAGCGTCCCGCTGACCCGCGCCGTCCTTCCCCCGATCCGCGATTTCTACCAGAGAATGCTCAAGGAAGTCCGGGCCGCACGCCGGCAGGGCCTGACTTTGGACCAGACAACCAAGCTCTTGACGATCCGCGCCAAGTTCCCCGCGTTCCGCGAACCGCCCGCCGGCACGTACGGCGCCGGCCACCAGGAGCGCAACGTGAAGAATCTCTGGCGAATCCTGGACGAGGAGGAGCAGCCCTCATCCAAACCCGAGCCTGCGAAGCCTTGACGCTCCGGTCGCCATCGCAGTTCACAGCACATGTACCCCAAATGTTATTCGGTGACAAAACTCTATGAAATCAAGTGATCTCGGCTTCGACCCGTGGTTCGAATCGCACGCTGATGAGTTGAGCCTGAAAGGTTGCGGCTTCGCCCGCGTATCCGCGGTGGACCGGGGCTCCTACCTCCTCAGGAATGAATCGGGAGAAGCCCCGGCGGAGGTGTCCGGCAAGCTGACTTACCAGACCGACAGTCCCGTCGACCTGCCCTGCGTCGGAGATTGGGTGACGGCGAACTACTACAACAATGGCGCCGCGGCGATCATCCACCGGGTCTTTCCCCGAAGGACGTTCCTGCGGCGCAAGACCGCCGGCAAGACAGTTGATTTTCAGATGATCGCCGCCAATATCGACGCTGCCTTCGTCGTCCAGTCGTGCCATTTCGACTTCAATCCGAGTCGGCTGGACCGATACCTGATCATGGCGACGGAGGGACACGTCGAGCCGATCGTCATCCTCACGAAGACGGACTTGATCCCGCCGGAGGAATTGGATCAGAAGCTCGCGGCCATTGGCTCCGTCGCCATAGCCAGGGTGATCGCGCTGCGCTCCGTCACCGGGGAGGGGTTCGGGGAGTTCGAGCAGACGCTCTCGCCGGGAAAGACATACTGCCTGCTGGGTTCGTCGGGCGTCGGCAAGACGACTCTCATCAATCGTCTCCTGGGTCGGGAAGCCCTTGAGACCAAGGCCGTCAGCGGCACAGGAGAAGGCATGCACACGACCTCCCGCCGGCAACTGATCGTGCTTGACCGGGGCGCCATGTTGATCGATACGCCGGGCATGCGAGAACTGGGCGTTGTGAGCGCAGGCG
>JBDKUU010000259.1:0-14921 GCA_039679525.1 Phycisphaerales bacterium
GACGCCGAAGCTATGGATCCACTGGATCGCGTGCGAGCCGCCTGGTTGCGGGTTTCTGCTGGAAGCCTACAAAGCGGTAAACGCAACCCCTCGCGTGCAAGCCGACATACGAACTGCGGAGAAGCCAAGACAAAGAAAGAGATGTGTAGAACAGTGAGGAGGGGTTGCCCCTACGAAGTCCTGGCACGCCGAGCGACGAATCCAGGATTCGCTTGCAAATCCGACCGATTTGGGCTAAATACGGTCTGGCGTGATTGCTGAGCGGCCGGTCGCCGCAATCGACAATCAACCCTCGAAAATCGAACTTTACAGGAGAGTGCCCCGTGTTTGGATGTCATCTCGGACGCTTGTTTCAAGTCACCGTCGCCGGCGGTTCGTACCAGGAAGGCCTCACCAGCATGATCCAGGGAGTCCCGCCGGGGATTCTGCTGACCGAGCAGGAGATCTACGGCGACCTGCTGCTGCGAAAGCCCGGCGCCGACGAATTGTCCAGCCCGCGAAAGGAGCCGGACCTGCCGGTGATCTACACGGGCGTCAACCCCGCCGACACGATCGAGAACGCCGGCAACAAGAACCACACGAACGGCACCCCCCTGACGATCCTGATCCCGAATCTGGACCGCCATTTCGTCCACATCAAGCAGTACCAGGACACCAACCGCACGCCCCGGCCGGGCCACGCCTCCTACGCGAGCTTCGTGAAGTACGGCCCGGACGACGACGCCATCGGCGCCGGATTCTTCAGCGGCCGCTACACCTCGACCATCGTGGCCGCCGGCAGCGTGGCCAGGAAGATCCTCAAGAAGTGCGGCATCGAGGTCTTCGCCTACGCCAAGGAGATCGCGGGCGTGCGGTGCCCCGATGTCCCGCACGAGACGGCCCTGCGAGCGGCGAACGACTACAAGGCCATGCGGCACGCCCTGGACCCCTTCTATCAGGAGATCTACGTCAAGGGCCGGATCAACCCCGACATGCGATTCCTGGAAAAGGCCGCGGCGCTGGCCCAGGTGGAGAACGAGATCGACGCGATCCGCGACAAGGCCCCGCACATGTCCGAAGACGAGATCCGCGAGCGGTTCGGCGTACACCCGGTGGTCAACTGCCCGGACGTCGACGCCGCCCAGGCGATGCTCGAAGCGTGCAACGCGATCTGCCAGCAAGGCGACTCCGCCGGTGGCGTGGTCGAAGTGATCGTACTGGGAGCCCCGGTCGGCCTGGGCGAGCCGATGTTCGCCAAGCTCGACGCGGAACTCGGTCGCATGCTCGGCATCGGCGCCGTCAAGGGCGTCGAGGTCGGGGCGGGATTCGCGGTCAAGGACATGACGGGCTACCAGAACAACGACCAGATGCACGCCGTGGACGGCAAGGTGGCTTTCCTGTCCAACAATGCCGGCGGCATCACCGGCGGCCTGACGACGGGACAACCCATCGTGGTCCGCCTGGCGGTCAAGCCCACGCCGACCATCGCCAAGCCGCAGCAGACGATCGACAAGTACACCCTGGAGAATAAGGCCCTGGCGGCGATCACGCGTCGAGACCCGACGATCGTCGCCCGCATCTGGCCGGTCGCGGAGAACTACACCGCGCTGGTGATCCTCGACCACCTCATGATGCACTACGGCTACCAGGCGATCCGGAGCAAGGTCGAGCAGGCGTAGGCGTCTCGAACGACAGCCAACCCCGTCCTCATCGAGGCCGGTTCGCACATGTGACGTGTGAACCGGGCGGGGAGCGTCCGCCGTCACATCGGGGTCCCGGATCTCGGCGAGTCCCCCCCTTTCTCTCATTGCCTCAGCGCAAAAAGTCAGCCCCGGAGTCGGTCGACTCCGGGGCTGGATCTCTCACTCACATCTGATCGCCAGATTCGGGCCGCGGCAAGACGCCGCGGGATTTACCCGACGTTATCCGCCTGTGCCTGCGGACACCCTGTCGATGGGCACCGCCATGATCCACGGCGACCAGGCGGTCTCGTTGCCGTTGGCGTCGCGGGCCTTGACTCGGAATTTGAAGCCGCTGTTGCGTCTTTCGATGAACGGCCTGTAGACGGGGTTGGCAACCCAGCCGGTGCTATACTGACTGTCGCTGCATTCGAAGTAATACAGGATGCCGCCGCTGTCGTCCGTGGCCGTAGTGGCCGTCATCTCGATGTAGATATCCGTGTACCCGGCGCCGCCATTGACTTCGGTCGGCATGCCGTTCGGGTCGAACGTCATCGGGTTCGGAGTCGGCGGGATCCGCTCGATCGGCGTCTGGGTCATGACGTAGGCCCAGTCGGACCACGGCGTCTCGTTGGTCCGGGACGAGAGATCCCTGGCCTTGACGCGGTACGCATACCTCGTCGTCTCCGCCAGGTTCACGTCGGTGTAGAACCGGTCGTTGATCCAGCCGCTCGGATGAGCGCCCGGCGTGTTGGTGTCGAAGTAGTACTGCACGCCGCTGTCGTCGTAGGCTTCCCGGGCCGCCATCGTGATCTGCGTCGGGGAATCGGCGACGATCGTCTGAATGAACGGATTGGGCGTCGGGGCCGTTCTGTCGGCGCCGCCGGCGAACCGGACCTCGGACCACTTGGTCTCGTTGCCCATCGCGTCGCGAGTCTTGACGCGATACCCGTACTCGATGTCGGTGGACACGCCGGTGTCCTGATAGACACGGCTCGTGGTCCAACCGCTGTCCTTGCCGCCGCCGTGGACGCATTCGAAGTAGTACTCGACGTCCCAGCCCCAGGCATCGACCGCCTGGCGTGCGGTCATCTCGACAACGAGGCCCGGACCGACGATCGGCACCTTATACTCCATGTGCGGATACTCTTCCCAGTCCGACGCGTCCGGCATGGGCGGGGTCGTGTCCCGCACCAGCCAGCACTCGGAGAAGAAGGACAGATCCATGGCGTTGACTCGAGAATCGAAGTTGAAGTCGGCGCCGTCGCACCAGCCGTTGGCCTGGCCGCCTTCGCTGAGCCACTTGCTGGCGAACCGGGCGAAGTCGGTGAAGTCGATGATGCCGTCGTAGACGAGATCACAGAACTTGCAGGGCTCGCGGATCGGATAGTGATAACCCATATCCACCTGGCCGGAGTCGGGCTGATTGTCCGTACGGGTCGTGTACCGGGACATCCCGGCCGCACCGGCGGTGACGCTGCCGGCATCGACGCACGGACTGGCGGGACTCAGGTAGAAGCTGCCAAGCGGACCGGCGACGAACGACGGGTCATCGGCCTTGCTCGGCTTGCCGCGGAGGACGCCTTCGCCGTAGACCAGCGTGCAGCCGGTGTCGATGAACACGTCGTTCGGGCCCATGGTGATGTTGCTGTACGACACGGTGAGCTTGCCGCACTGACGATCGAGGTCGAATCCGGTCCCGACGGCCAGCTCGGTTCCGAGACGACCGCCGTTCTTCCAGAAGATGCTGTCGCGGACCTTGGCCTCGCTGAAGTAGCCGCAGAACAGGCCGCCGCCGAAGCCGCTGGAGTCGTCGTTCGGATCGCCGGGCGACGAGTTGCCGACAAACGTGCAGTTGCGAATCGTCGGCGTGGCATACCAGTTGGTCGAGACGCCGCCGCCGTCGCGGACTGCCAGGTTGCTGAGAACCAGGCAGTTGGCGATGGTCGAGCTGTTCTCGCCACGCAGATAGATGCCGCCGCCCGAACCCTCGCACGAGTTGCCGGCGATGTTGCAGTCCTGGACCCTGGCGGTCGCGGACGAGAAGAACAGGCCCGCGCCCATCGGCAGGACGCCGGCGTCGGCCGTCGCGGCATTGTCGATCACCGCATCGTTGTTGCGGATCTCGCAGCCGTCGACGCAGATGTCGCCGCCCACGCCCGCCACGCCGGCCCCGCGGATCGCGGTGTTCGTCGCCATGCGGGTGTCGAACACCTTGGCGGCCGAGTCGGCCAGGTACAGTGCGCCGCCCGTATCGGCTTCGTTATTCACGAAGTTGCAGTCCACGAACAGAACGCTGGAGCTCTTTTCCGCCGCGACGCCGCCGCCGAAGCCGACGTACGGGTCCATGCGGAAGCTCGCCTGGGTGGCGTCCGCCGGGACCGACGCGGTGTTGTTGGCGAAGTTGCAGCCCCGGAAGGTCACGGTCGTGTCGGCGCCGCAGTAGATGCCGCCGCCGTAGCTGGGGACCTCGAACGGGATCAACGGTTCCGCGCGCCGGGTGCTCACTTGCGTGCCGCCCTGGCCGGTCAGACCGCCGAAGGTCTGGTTGCCGCGGATGGTGCACTCGACGAACTCAGCCTTGCACCTCTGGTCGAGGAACACGCCGCCGCCGTACGCGGAGTACCAGCGATAGTCGCCGACGTAGGAACCGCCGCCGATTGCAGCGTTGGCCCCGCCGAGACTGACGTCCTGGTTCGCGAACGCCTGCTGGATCTGCATGGCGTAGTCCCATTCCCAGAGAGTCCACAACTCTTCATCCACGGCCTCGGCCCCAAGCTTCTCGGGGTCGATGTCGATCGGGAGCGGCGGCGTGTAGTTGCCGCCGTAGTTGGCCAGACCGCCGTCCGCGACCTCGGCGCCGCCGTTGCCGCCGTTGCCGGCCGTGGCCGTATTGTTCTCGATGGTGCAGTTGACGAACAGCGGGCACGTGTCGTACGCACAGTAGATCGCGCCGCCGCGAGCCCAGCCGCCCCAACCGCCGCGACCGCCGTTGTGCGTCGCATCCGCCGCGATGCCGTTTCCGCCGTTGCCTGCGACGATCCTGTTGTTGCGGATCACGCAGTTCTTGATCGTCGGGCTGGCGCCGGGCAGCATGATGATGGCCGCGCCCTGGACCGGGGCGCCGTCGAAGCCATTCGGATGGCCGTTGGCCCGGTCGCCGTCGGTGCCGCTGATCGCGGTTCCGCCGAAGTTCTCGATGGTGATGCCGTTGAGCACGGTCCGGCGGGTGGTGTCTCCGGTGAACACGACGCCCATGCGGGTGATCGTGTTGCCGTTGACGCCGGCCGGTCCGCGGATCACGGTGGCCGCGACGGTGCACGGATCGTCCGGATTCCTGGACGTGATGGTCACGGCCTTGTCCACCAGCAGCCCGATCTCGTCGTAGCCGCTATAATAGGTGCCGGAATCGACCACGATCGTGTCGCCGTCCTCGGCGGCCGTCACCGCCCCTTGCAGGGTGGGGAAGTCGCCCGGAATGGTCACGACGCGAGGCTGTCGCCGCTCGAGCGTGACGGTGACGCGTCGGTTCTCGGTCAGGGTCACGTAATTGACCCGGCCGGTCAGGGCATCGTTGTCGGTGCCCGTCCACTTCGCGATCTTCCAGCCGTCCTCGGGAGTGACCTCGAGGCGGATCACGTTGTTCGACGCGCCTTTGTACACCAGCGCGAACGACGGAGTCACAGTGCCGTGGACCACGCCGTCGCAAGGCAGGACCTGGGCGGTCAGCGTGTAGAGCGTCACGCCTTCGTCATAGTGATAGCCCATGTCCACCGTGCCGGTGTCCGGCTGGCCGTCCGTCCGCGTCGTGCGATCGCTCAGCGCAATGCCCGGCGAGCTGGCCGGACCGCTGCCGGCGTCGACCGCGGGACTCTGGCGTCCCTGGCCGGAAGCCGTCTGGCTCAGGTAGTAACCCGCGATGAACATCGGGTCGGCGCCGATATTGCCGGTGCTCGGATCCCAGACTTGTTCCGTGGGGTTCCAGCCCGCAAGCGTCGAGCCCTCGGACACGTAGATCGACGGGCCTCTGTCCGTGAACAGCCGAATGCCCTGGAGAATGCCCGCAACGACTTCGTTGGGGTCGGGCACCTGGACGACGCCGCCGCCGGCGCCGCCCGTGAGGGTGCGGAAGTAGGTTCCGGTCGTCGCGTCTTCGCCGAGCTGAACCGCGATGATTCTCTTGCTGGGCGACAAGGTCGCCGCTTCGACGACATCCGCCAGAGTATAGGCGTCGGAGCCGGGTTCCGGATCGTGCGGCGGCGCGTCGCCGACCAGCACGATCATGCGGTCGACCTGGCCGCCTCGCCAGCCGCCCAGATCGTTGCCGTCGATCGTTCTCATCAGAGCGTAGTAGACCGAATCGGCAGCATCGCCGCCGGAGCCCGCCGGGGTCGTGATCGAGGTGATCGCGCTGACCACGCGGTCGAGGCTGTCGCTGAACGGCAGGATGGCCCGGTACGGATAGTCGGAATCCGTCCCGAAACTGCCGACCGTGCTGTTGAAGTCCTTGAAGTCGACGACCGCGATTCGATAATCCCGAACCCGCTTGTCGACCTGGTCGACGATCTGCGTCGCCGCCGTCTTGATTTCCGCCAGGTACTCCTGCATCGTCGCGCTGGAGTCGATGACGAAGACCAGATCGAGCGGGGTATCTCTAATCGCGCACGGATCGCACGTCGGCTGCACGTCGCTGTAGGTCAGATGCAGGGCCGACGGATGCGGGCCGTAGAGCAGACCATGGGTGACTGCGATCTGGGACCCCTTGTCGTTGCTGGCGTTGCCCCAGATGATGGAGTTGGCGACCACGGCGTTGGCGTCGTAACCGACGGACAGACCGCCGCCGAAGGCGTCGCCGGAGCCGTTGACCACGGCGTTGTCCGCGATCGTGCAGTTGGCGACCGTCACCTCGTCGCGCCAGATGGCCAGACCGCCGCCGTCGCGACCCGCCTCGTTGTTGTAGAGCAGGCAGTTCTGGAGCATGGTCCCGATGGTTCCGTCCTGGTCGTAGCCCGTGAAGAAGGCGCCGCCGCCGGAATACATGGCCCGGTTGTCTGTGAAGACGCTGTCGCGGATGTCCATGACCGAGTTGACGCCGCAGAAGCCGCCGCCCCAGCCCTTGACGCCGCTGAACGGGGTGTTCGCGTCGTCGATCACGAAGTTCGGATCGACGCCGGACTGGAGAGCCACGTTGCGGTGGAAGACCGTGTCGCAGACCGACCCGGTGGAGTCGGCCGCGTAGACGCCGCCGCCATGGAAGGCCATGTTGTTGGCGAAGTTGCAGTCGACGATCGTCAACATGGACTCGGAGGACCAGATGCCGCCGCCGATGCAGGAGTTGCTGTCTTCGATCGTGCACTTCGTGAACAACGGAGCGCAGTCCGTTTCGATGGCGATCGAGCCGCCGTAGCTGATGTAGACGTCGTCCGGCTGATCCACCATGTTCGAATCGGCCGAGTTGTTCTTGAAGACGCAGCCGATGAACTCGGGATTGCTGGCAGCGCTGACGTAGATGGCGCCGCCGAAGTTCTCGATGTCCAACGGTCTGTCAGGAAGCGGAGCGACTTCGCCGCCGACGCCGGACACGCCGCCGAACGAACGGTTCTGGCTGAAGTTGCAGTCGACGAACCGCGGGGAGCTGTAGTACTCGATGTACACCGCGCCGCCGTAGCCGCTGTATCGCCAGTAATCGTCATAGTACGAGCGAGGATCGCTGACGGTGGCGTCGATGGTGCCCATCAGATCGCCGTTGGCGTTGAAGTAGCCCCATTCCCAGCCGTCCCACCAGGTGCGGATGTTCTTCTCGACCGAGTCGGACATCATCCAGGTGCCGCCGCGGCCGCCCTGCGCGCCCTGGTAACCGGTGCCGCCGTTGCCGCCGTTGCCGCCGTAGACTTCGCAGCCCCGGAACAGGCAGTTCTCGAACGTCGGATTGCTTCTAAAGCCGATGTAGACGGCGCCGCCGTAGGCCTGGCCGGACCAGCCGCCGTCCCATCCGATGGGATGGCTTTGCGTGCCGTTCGCGCCGGGGGCGCCGTTGCCGCCGCGGAGGGTGCAATCGACGAACCGGCAGTTGAGGATCGTCGGAGACGCCTGGACGATGACCATGGCGCCGCCGAAGATCGAGCCGCCGATCTCGCCGTCCGCATTGGGGGTCGGAGGAGGGGTCACGCCGACCCAGTTGACGTCGCCGATGGTCAGGCCGTCGATCACCGTCTCGGGACCGACGTCCACGATCTCAAATCGATAGTTGCGAAGCATCGTGCTGGCCACCGCTTCCGGATCGTCCGGGTTGGCGCCGGTCAGCGTGATGTTCTTGCTGCGAATCCGAATCCAGTTCCACGGGTAGATGCTGTCCGTGGTCGCCGGCCGATAGGTGCCGGACGGAAGGATGACGATGTCGCCGTCCTTCGCCGCTTCGATCGTGCGCTGGATCGTCGTGTATTCCGGAGCGCTTCCGACCACGAGGGTCCTGGGCTGGCCGAACACGACGGAGACCATTTTATCCGGACCGATGATCACGGTGTTCTTGACGCTGCTGGAGACGTCGTCGGTGGTGCCGGTCCACTGATCGACTCGCCATCCGGCTTCCGGAACCGCGGTGAGCGCCACGGCGGTGCCGGCGTAGAATTCGCCGGACGTCGGGCTCACGGTGCCGTGGCCGCTGGCGACCTTCACGGTCAGCGTGTATTTCGGCATCGTGGTGTGGTCCTGGAAGTGATAGCCCAGGTCCACCACGCCGGTGTCCTTGCCGCCGTCGATTCGCGTGGTCAGATCCGTCAGGCCGACGCTGGAGGCGGAGCTGCTGCCCGCGTTCAACGCCGGGCTGTTCTCCGCCTGTCCGGCCGACGTCTGACTGAGGTAGTATTCGCCGAGCGGACCGCTGACGAACAGCGGATCGCCGGTCACGTTGGAGGAGCCGAGGTCCTGGTAGGGTTTGGCCGAGACCTTCTCCGTGACGGTGTTCAGCACGCCGTAGTCGCCCTCTGCGTTCTGATAGAACAGGCTGTTCTGGACGTGGACGACGGCCTTGTCGGGAGTCTCCACCTCCACCTCCGCGATGGCGTACTTGCTGTTCTTTTCGAAGATCGAGTCGCTCAGCGTCGCCTCGGAGCTCCAGTCGCAGAAGACCGCGCCGCCGAGGTTGCCGGCGGTGTTGTCGGCGAACGTGCTGTTGAGGACCTTCGGCTTGGCGAACAGATCGATCACGATGGCGCCGCCGTCCTGGAAGGCCGAGTTGTTCGCGAACAGGCAGTTCCTGACGAGGTGAGTGACCGTGCCGCCGTCGGAATAGAAGCACAGAGCGCCGCCGGCGCCTCGGGTGCCGGTGGCCGAGTTGGCCGTAAACATGCAGTCGTCGATCGTGGCGTTGGCCGTGGCGAGCACCAGACCGCCGCCGACGTCGGTCCCGGCGCCGGGCGCCTGCTTGACGAATTTGCCGCGGTTGAGATAGTACGTGTTGAGCTGGCTGTTGATCAGCGCGCTGCCGGCGATCGTGAAGTAGTCGCTGGCGTTGACGTCGATGTTCAGGTTCACGCCGCTGCCGCCGGTGGCGGTGTTGCCGCTGATGCTGCCGCCGCAAATCTTGACGCCTCCGGCCACGACGAACAGACCGCCGCCGCTCTTGGCCCGGTTGTTCAGGAAGTAGCTTTCGTTGATCGTGGCCTCGACGTCCTCGAAGTGGACGGCGCCGCCCTGACCGTAGAAGCCTTCATCGGCGTGGTTGCCGCTGAAGATGCTCGATTCGATGTTCAGCGTCAGGATCCTGGGATTCGTCGGACCGCCGGTCTCATCGTAGGCGTTGATGGCGCCGCCGCTCTCGCCCGCCCTGTTGCCGGCGAAGGCACAGTCGAGGAAGTCGGCGCTGCTCATCAGGCGAATCGCGCCGCCGCTGCCGGCGGAGCTGTTGCTCTGGAACCCGCACTTGGAGAACATCACTTCCGAGCAGGACGGCCCGATGTACAGAGCGCCGCCCTCCTGGGACGAAACGATGCTGCGGCCGGTGACGATCTGGCCGTTGATGATGCCGATGTTCCTGACGAAGATGGATTCGGCAGGCACATCCGACGCCTCGTTCCGGCTGAATTCGGTGGCGTTGACGTCGACGACGCAGCCGCCGACGACGTAGACGGCCCCGCTGATGTTCTCGATGAACTTGCAGCGATTCAAGTGAAGCTCGTTGCCCGGGGCGGTGTAAATCGCGCCGCCGGGGGCGAAGAGGTGGAACTCGTCCTCTTCCGTCAGGCTGCTGATGCCCACGGAGTCATAGGAATACGCGCCGTACGCGCTGTTCTCCTGGAAGGTGCAATCGATGAACGTCAGATTGGCGTTTTCCTGATAGATGGCGCCGCCGGCGAGCGTGCCGCTGGCAATGGTGGTGCCGGGGTCGCCGTTTGCGGCCGGGTGGGGATACGGATCGGCCAAGGGGGCGCCCGGACCCTTCTGGCCGGCCGCACCGACCAGACTGCTCATCGCGAGGTTGTTGGCGAACACGCAGCGTTCGAACACCGCGTCGCTGCCTTCTGTGCAATAGACGACGCCGCCGTGGCCGTCGCCGTAGCCGCTGCCGGCGTCGCCGCCCCAGCTCTCGCGGCCGCTGCCGCGATTGATCTGAGAGCCGTGGCCGCCGTCGCCGCCGAGGCCGCCCCGGGCCTTGCAGTTGCGAATCGTGCACTCGACGAATCGCGGCTTGCTGGCGCCGAAGCACGCCAGGACGCCGCCGTAGCTGTCGCCGCTGCCGCTGCCCGCGTGGCCGCCCCAGTAGCCGTCCTCTTGCGATTCAGGGCTGGGAATATCGTAGCCGGTGATGCCGTTGCCGCCCTGGGCCGCGACGACCTGGCAGTTCTCGATCACGCACTTCTGGAAGGTGGGCGAACTGCCGTTCTCGCACAGAATCGCGCCGGCGTAGCCGGTGCCCTCGGCGCTGGTGCCGGAGGGCATTCGAACGGGCGAGTCAGCATCCTCGGGATTCACCGGGATCGGGAAAGGACTGAGGCCGCCGGTGATGCCGACATCGCCGATCCAGTAGCCGTTGCGGATGGTCACGCCGGAGACGACGCAATCGGACGTCTCGCCGCTATGGAAATGGAAGGCTCGCTTGCGGACGAACCGGCTGCCTCCGCAGTCGATGATCGTGCTGGCCACCACCGCCGGATCGTTCGGATCGGTGGACATGATTCGGATGTTCTTGTTCTGGAGGTCGATGCCCTCCGGGTTGTCGATGTAGTAGACGCCTGCGCTGATGATGATGTTCGTCGCGCCCGGGCTGGCGGCCAGGACTGCGTCCTCGATGGTCCGGTAGTGCGTCGGGACCAGCAGGTTGCGGGTCGCGGCCAGCTCGAATTCGACGGTGACGAACTTGTCGGCGCCGGTGTCCATCGTCACGACGGCCGTGTTCTTGTTCCAGGACGGGTCGACGTCGGTGCCGATCCACTGCCGCACGCGGTAGCCCTCCTCGGGGATGGCCGTGAGCGTCACTTCCTGGAACTCGTGGTACAGGCCGGTCGCCGGAGTCACGCTGCCGTGACCGCCGATGATCGCAACCGTCAGGTTGTACCGGCCGACGCTGGGATAGTGGAAGCCCATATCGACCTGGCCCGTGTCGCCGCGGTTGTCGGACCGCGTGGTGAATCCGGCCATGCCGACCTGGTTGGCCTGAGCGCTGCCCCCGTCGACCGCGGGGCTGGTCTGGGTCTGGCCGGCCGCCGCCTGGCTCAAGTAGTACGAAGCCACGAACAGCGGGTCGGCGTCGAGGTTGCCGTCGAGCCAGTTGAGCGTGCGCCCCTGCTCGATGTGAACGCCGGCCTTGCCGCCCTGGACGTCGCTGAACTTCACGGACAGAGTCGCGGGCCGCTGCAGGTAGATCGGATCGTCCTTGCTGCCGATGGCGATCTGGTTGCCGAACCTGGCCTGGTTGTTCCACAGGATGCTGTCCGTCAGGATGGTCTTGCTGCTGTGCGTGCAGAGCAGACCGCCGCCGTAGCCGTCGCTGCCGTCGTTCGGATCGGACGCGATATTCTCCACGATCGTGCAGTTGCTGATCAGGGGAGCCGCATCCCACTGAACGCTGACGCCCGCGCCGCCGCTCCAGGCGGTGTTGGCCTTGATCAGACTGTTGATGAGCTTGGGCATGCCGCCGGCGAGGTAGACGCCGCCGCCGACGCCGCGGACCATGTTCTCGCTGATGAACGAGTCCCGGATCACCGCGTCGGAAGACAGGCCGTACAGACCCGCGCCGCTGCCGCAGTCGCGGTCGCCGAGCGTGGCGATGTCCGGGGGCGTCCAGTTGTTGTTCGGATCCCACATGGAGTTCGGGTCGTTCGGATCGGGCCACGTGCTCGAATCCGGCCACGTGGACCGATCGTTCGGGTCGACCGCGGGCGCCGGGACGTAGACCGTCCTGGCCGTGCCCAGGGCCATGTTGCCGCGAACGATGCAGTTGGTGATGGCGGGAGCGCCGCCGCTCCAGTACATGCCGCCGCCGTGCTCGGCCGTGTTGGTGCGGAACGTGCTGTCGACGACGCTGACGTCGGTCTGGTTGCCGTACCAGTACATGCCGGCGCCGAACGCCGCGGTGTTGTTCTCGAACCGGCTCTTCTTCACGTGAATCGAGCCGCCGTTGATGTAGTCGCGTGAGGCGTCGTCGTAGATGCCGCCGCCGTAGATGCCGCCGCCGAAGCTGGAGGCCTGGCCGGTGGCTGTATTGCCCGTGAACGTCGAATCGTTCACGTCGAGGTTGCCGTTGTACCAGATGTAGATGCCGGCGCCGTCGTCGGCGGCGGTGTTGTTCAGATAGCTGCTGGCGTTGACGGTGACCTTGCTGGCGGTGCCGAAGGCCTGCGCGCCGCCGTCGAAGCCGGCCGAGTTGGCCCGGAAGGTGCAGCGAGTGATGATGCTGGCGCAGTTGTCGAAGTAGTACTCCGCGCCGCCGCTCTCGTCCTGAGCCTGGTTGGAGGCCATCGTGCAGTTGGTCAGCTTGACCGTGCAGCCCTCGCTGTAGAGGACCGCGCCGCCGAAGCTGCTGGTGCTGCTGGCCGCGTAGACACCGGCGCTTCCAGGGGCATCGCCGCCGCCGGCCGCCCCTGCCGGAGCGCCGTCGCCGCCGTTGCCGCCCAGGCCGCCCGCGGCGTCTGTGCCGCCGGCCCCGCCCGCGCCGCCGGCTCCGCCCGCGTACTCGATGGTCACGCCGCGGGAGATCGTCCGGCAGCCGCTGATGGTCGTGTCGGACATCTCGATCTGGCAGTTGTCGCCGAAGTAGATGGCGCCGCCCCAGGCCTGAGTGCCGTTGGAGCCCGTCTGGCCGCCGTTGCCGCCGTTGCCGCCGGCCCCGCTGGTTCCACCGGCTCCGTCGGTCCCGGCCGCACCCTCCGGCTCGCCCGCGCCGCCTGCACCGGCTACGCCGCCTGCGCCGCCGTTGCCGCCCGCGCCGACTGCGCCGGCCGCACCGCCTGCGGCGCCGACACCCTGATGGACCGTGGTGTTCTGGATGGTGCAATACTTAATGGTCGGCCGGCAGTTCGGACCGAAGTACATCGCGCCGCCGAGGGCGTTGGCGCCGTCGCCGCCGTCGCCGCCCTTGCCGCCGTTGCCGCCCGCGCCGCCTGCGCCGCCCGCGCCGCCATTGCCGCCCGCGCCGCCTGCGCCCGCAGCGCCTTCTCCGACGCCCGGACCGCCGTCCTGGCCGTCCTGGCCGCCTTGGCCGTTCTGGCCGTTCTGGCCGTTCTGACCGTCCTGGCCGTTGCCGCCGGCGCCGCCGTTGCCGCCCGTGGCGCTGCAATCGATGATCGTGCAATGGAGAATCGTCGGAACGCTGTTGGCGTCGAAGTAGAACGCGCCGCCGAGTCCGTTGCCGCCGTTGCCGCCGTTGTAGCCGTCGGCGCCGGGGACACCGGCCGCACCGGGCTGGCCGTCAACGCCGTTCGCGCCGGGTTCGCCGGCCGTGCCGGCTGCATTCGGATCGGCCTCAGCGTCCGGGGCTTCCGGCGTTTCCGCCTTGTCCGCCGGGTCATCGGGCTCCGGGAAGTCCGCCTGAGCCTGCTGAGCCGGATGCGTGAACGTGCCCGGGGCGCCGGTGAAACCGGCCGCGGTGCAGTTGCGGATGATCAGATTCGAGAGGGTCGGACTGCTGCCGTTGAGGCAGGCGACCGCGCCGCCGAGGGCGTCGGCGCCGATGTCTCCGGTGTTGCCGGTGGGCGCAGTGGTGCCCCACTCATGTCCGTTGCCGTTCTGGATCGTGAAGCCGTCGATGACGGAGTCCTTCCCCTCGCCCTTCTGGAACTTGAAGGCCCGTCCGAGACCCTGGCAGTCGAGGACCGTCGTGGCCACGCAGCACGGATCGTCCGGGTTGGCGCTGGCCAGCGTGATCGCTTTGCCGTTGAAATCGAGCGTGCCGTTCAAGCGGTACGTGCCGCGTTTGACGATGATCGTGTCGCCGTGAGTCCGGGCCGACTTGATCGCGTTGTCGATGTCGGTGAACTGGCCGCCGACTTCCAGGGTCCGCGGCTGCGTGAAGCTGACGGTCACCTCCTTGTCGGAGGTCATCGTCACGGTGTTGGTCAGAGCCCACGAGGCGTCGTTGTCCGTGCCGTTCCACCGATCGATGATGTACGGGCCGACCGGCACCGCGCTGACGGCGACGACCTGGCCTTCGCGATAGAGCTGGCCTCTCCTGTGTTCCGGCTGGATCTTGCAGGTGTCCGTGCTGCCGTCGACCTTGTACTGGCCTTCGACGCGCGTGACCAAGCGGTACAGCGGAATCGCCTCGAATTCGACCTGGATGTTGACGGGACCGGCGGCCACGAACGTGAGCGTCGGGTCCTTCTTCGTATCGTCCGCGGTGCCGACCCAACGCTTGATGCGATAGCCGTCCTTCGGCTGGGCCGTGATCGTGACGACCTCGAACCGACGGACCGTGCCGCTGCTCGGGGCGACCGTGCCGCCCGCGGCGTTGGGATCGACAGGATTGCCGCTTGCGTCGACCACAGTGACGGTCAGCGGATAATTGACCGCGGGCGCGGCCGCGTAATGCGCGCCCACGTCGATACTGCCGGCGTCCAGGACGCCGTCGGTGCGCGTCGTCATCCCCGCCATCTGCGTGGCCAGGGTCGCGTCGATATCGGATGTGCCGGCGTCGACGCAGGAGCCGTCGACAGTCTGGCCGGCGGCCTTCTGGCTCAGGTAGTAGACGCCGTCGGGGCCCTGCGTGAACGCAGGCTGGCCGTGCACGACGCCCTCGCCGCCGTCTTCAGTGTCTTCGATGCAGGAATA
>JBDKUU010000260.1:0-2139 GCA_039679525.1 Phycisphaerales bacterium
TGCGTGGCACGGGCCAAGGCGAGGATTTCCATCATGCGGCCGTACTTCTGGAGACGCTCGGTGTTGGCGCCGCCGCCGCACTTGACGCCCAAGGCGTTCATGGCGGTGCCGATTTCCGCCTCGAACGGGTCGTTCGGGCTCTTGGACCGGTGCGAGATCACGAGCTCGGCGCCGTAGCCCAGGGAGGTGAGCATGGCCAGCACGGTCTCGGTCAGAGTTCCGATCTGGTTGGCCTTGATCAGGGACGCGTTGATTTCGCCGTTCTTGGCGCACTTCTCGATGTTCGAGTCCTTCGTGGTGACCAGGTCGTCGCCGATGATGAAGATCTTGTCGCCAAGCTCTTTCATCAGGTTCTGCCAGCCCTGGTGGTCGCGCTCGCCGAAGCCGTCCTCGATGGAGAGGATCGGAATGCCCTCTTCCATGGCCTGCTTGAAGAGCTTGAGGATCTGGTCGCGGCTCATCTCGACCTTGTTCTTATCGCGCCAGAAGCGGTACATGCCGACAGAGTCCGGCTCGCCGCGTTCCTCGCGGTAGGCGTTCTCCAGCTCGGAGCAGGCGGGGTCGAGTGCGATGGCGACGTCGACGCCGGGAACCCATTCGCAGTCCAGAATGGCCTGCTTCATGAAGCGCCACATACGCTGCTCGGGCACCTGGTCGGTGGGCTCTTTGTCGATGTAGGGGGCGATGCCGCCTTCGAGACCGACGCCCATCACTTTGGCGCCCGGGGCGGACTCGATGATTTCCTTCAGACGGCTCTGGAGCTTCACCGTCATTTCCTGGGAGTCTTCGTAGGTCTTCGGCGACAGCGGCATGAACATGCTTTCCTGCATGCTGATGTTGCTCTCGGGATACTCCTTCTCGGTGTGCCGGCCGCCCATGGCGCAGTTACGATACTGCCAGGGGGCGGCGACGCGGCTGCCGTCCTTGAGGGTGACCTGCTGCATACGGGTCGTGAGCATGGTCTTCTTGACCTGGGCGACGCGGGCGGTCCAGGCCTCGCCGGAAGCGGCGATCGCGGCGGCGCGGGCGGCAGCCTCGGCGGCGGCCTTCTCGCGGTTGCGGAATTCCTTCAGCTTGCCCGGGTCGGCGAGCAGTCTGTCGAGCAGACCGACGCAGCCGGGGGCCAGGAAGAACCGGCCGACGTAGATGAGGAAATCGACCTTGACCAGCAAGCCGAGGACGATCAGCACGATCGCGGTCGGCAGGCAGGCCAGAGCGAGGTAACCGCTATACACCGGGCCGGAAGCCGACACGGCCAAGTTGTACGGGGAGTCGGGAGCGTAGTTGCCGATCTCTATCTTGACGCAGTAGAACTTGCCCCACGGCATCCCGATGAGCATCTGGGCGTAGAAGCCGAACTTGTTGCCGCTCTTCATCGCGGCGTCGGCCTTCTCCTGCGAATCCTTGTTCAACGCCGTCAGCCTGGCGGCGGTCAGGAAGTGGCCCATCTCGTGGATGGCGATGGCGATGTGCCAGGACAGGTAGAGGACCGCCAGGGAGATCCACAACTCCATGTGGAGCGGCGAGAACATGAAGTTCAGCACGACGGACTTGATGTTCGCGCCTGCGGCGGCCTGCCTGGTCAGCTCGACTGCCGGCAAGCTGAGGATCGATGAAATAAATGCGGCATGGAACGACACGAGCTTGTGGTTCGCGATGACCCAGCCGCGTTCCAGATAGCCTCCGGGACCTTCCACAAGGTCGTGCATGTTTCTGTTTTCCACCGCTGACTCTTTCATTCTGGACTTCTCCTTCTACGTTATTCTCAACTCATTTCGCCGCTTCAGCCAAAACTGAAGGGCTCATGGGCTCTGTTCGCATTCCGGGGACACAGGACCGTGGACAAAAGCCGCACAGGCCTCCATCATCCACAATCCAAGATCCGCAATCATCGCCTCGCGCCGGCGGGCCGCTCATAGATTGGCCGCCGCTGCCAAGGCAGGGCCGTACTTTCCCCGCGTTCGGGAAACGCAAGAACATACCTCTTTTCAGAAATCAAGTCAAGAGAGATTCCTTTGATGAGCCGGATAGTTTTCTGTGCTGCCGGCAATGTTTTTTTCGGGAAATCGCAGGAAACTTTGTAACACCGGCCGCCCCTCAGCGTCCATTCTAGTGAAGACACCGGGGAATCCGGCCCGC
>JBDKUU010000261.1:0-37216 GCA_039679525.1 Phycisphaerales bacterium
GCTTCGCCCTCGTTGTTCTACACATCTTCGGCCTGTCGAGATCCGGGGCGTTGAAGGCGTCCATGAGCGGGGGCGCTGCCCCCGGACCCCCGAGATTTTGCGCTTTGGGCCAGAGGCATGATAGACAAGATGGCGACTTCGCCAAGACAGCGGGATCGTCTAGGCCGCCGAACCGGGCTCTGCCGGCATCGCGCTCCTGGCAAGAGCGCAAGATCTCCCTCACACGTCCGCCGCGGGCGTGTCCGATCTGCCGAAGATGTGCAGAACAGCGAGGGCTTCGCCCCTGAGACCCCGGCATTTTGTGCTTTGGGCTGGGAGCGCGAGAACGGTGCTGCGCATCGCCTTTGGGCGGGCGAAGGTCGGTTGAACCTTGACAGCGTGGCCCGCCGGGCGTATCGTAGAAGGCGTAAGGGTGTGGGGCCGAACGCGGCTTCACAGGCGCGTTGGGGTGGTCGGGCCGCCATCTGATGGATCCGAGTCATATCTATCAGGAGACGGTATATGTCCGCGCGCGACGACCAAATCATCAATAGACAAGGCACACCCCTGGGAATGCTGGCGAGACTCTGGTGGATGTTCTCCGGCAACATGCTCCTTGTTCTTTCGCTGCTGTTCATCGTCAAGAGCCGGGGCGGCTTCTTTCATCCGGCCGACTGGGTCTTCTGGATTGCGGTGGTCAGCCTCGTGTTCGTTCGGTATCTGGACATCAAGTTCCTCGACGGCTGCACGGCCACCGGCGCGTATGCGTCGATGACTCACTGGACTCGCTACGCGGCGATGCTGGTCATTTTCGCGATTGTTGCGTGGGGGCTCGCGCATGCGGCGAATCACCTCCTTGTCGTGAGAGCCGCATAGCACGATAGGCGCGCTCCCGTCAGGGGGTAGAGCGTCGGGGATCAGCCTCAGGGGCGCCATGCCAATGGCGCGCACGGACTCGGTTCGCGCGCAATCGACTCCTCGGATGTGCGGAATAGTCCAGGACAAGGCCAACCTTGAAGGTCTCGGAGAGGCCTATTGAATAAATGAGTCGTCCGGGCTCGCGCCGGGAACCTTGAGCTTGATGCCGTTGTAGCCGCAGTTCTGCGGACAATTCGAAGCCGCGATCCGATACCATCCGTCGCCGGCGTCGTTGAGCATGCAGCGGTGCTGATTCGCGTGGCGGGCGTCCACAGAATGCCGGTCTTGTCCTCGGCTCCGCCGCCGTAGGCCGTGCCCTCGTTGCCGCCGAACGTGAAGACGAGCATCTTGTACTTGTCCGCCAGCGATTGGCCCTTGAGCACGATCTTCAGCTCATCGACGTAGTAGCTGTAGAATCGTTCGCACTCCTTCAGTGCGAACGCAGGGTCGAAGCGCTTCTTCTCGTCCGGATTGGTCGTGCGGTCGTCGCCGTATTCCTTGCTCCAGAACAGGGCCACGTTGTCCCCCTGGACCATGTGCTTGAAGCAGAATTCGCTCGCGACATCGTTGAAGTCATTCCCCTTCGGCACGCGATCGATCTCCTGCGGCAGATACAGCGCCTTCTCCACCGCCGCGGCTCGCCCAATCGGCAGGAGAGACAAAACGATCATCATCCGAGGCAGAAAACGTAGCCACCCACAAAGACCATGATGATCAGTCCGACACAATCAAACCAATTCACCTGTCAGAACCCTACTGTTGTCTGTCAGTCGCGGTCCTTCGCGGGTCCTAGCGTTCTCTTTTCGACGCCTTCGTGCGTGATCTTGATCGGCTGGATGAATCCCTGCTCGTCGAAGTACATCCGGTCCATGCAGGTCACGCGGTGGTTGGCCTCCGTCTCGCCCAGCGGCCGGCGGTGGTATACGGCGTACCAGATGTCCGCCTGCGGATCGTGGATCACCGAGTGATGCCCCGCGCCGGTGGCGACCGCCGGGTCCTGCTGCAGGACCTTGCCGATCCTCTGGAAGGGGCCCATCGGCGAATCCGCGATGGCGTAGGCGACGCTGTAGCGAGGCCCGCCCCAGCCGCCTTCCGACCACATGAAGTAGTACTTGCCGTCGCGAAGGAACATGAACGGCCCCTCCACGTAGCCCTGCGGCGTGATCTCCTTGAAGGTCACGCCGTCGTCGAACGGGACGAACCCGGTGAAGTCGGCCTTGAGCTTCGCGATGTTGCAGTGGGACCAGCCGCCGTAGATCATGTAGTACTGGCCGTCCTTGTCCAGGAAGACGAACTGATCGATGGGCTGGGCCCCGTTGTGAATCTCGCCGATCAGCGGCTTGCCCAGCAGGTCCTTGTACGGCCCGGCCGGCCGGTCGGCGACGGCCACGCCGATGCCGCCGATCTCGCCCGGGTGGACGTCGTTGGCCCCGAAGAACAGGTAGAACTTGCCGTCCTTCTGCACGATCGCCGGCGCCCACAGGGCCCGGCGCAGCCAGGAGATCTCCTGATTGCTGATGATTCGTTCGTGCCTGGTCCAAGTCACGAGGTCCTTCGAGGAGAAGGCGTCGAAGTGGAGCTGCTGGTCGTACGGCGCGGAATAGGTCGGGAAGATCCAGTACTCGTCGCCGATGATCGTGCCCTCCGGGTCCGCATACCAGCCCTCAAACAACGGATTCCCCGCCCAAGCGGGAGCAACCATGGCCATCACGAAGAGAGTCAAGCTCAGTGCTTTCATGCCGAATCACCCCTATGAACATCGATTGATGTGCGACCTGTCCGAGATCCCGCCGGCTCGACCGTGCGGCTCGAACCACGAGGCCAAGAGCCCCGGCTTTCATTCCGGTGACATCATACTCGATCCGCAGCCGGAAAAGGTAGGCTCTCCGCGGAATTCCAGGATTTCTTGAACCACGAGAGACACGGAGAAGTGAGGAAACGCGAGAAGGCAGGAAGTGAAGACGCCGCGGCGGCGGAGGACGGAGGGCCGAGGACGGGCGGAGAGGAGAACAGGGAATCTCTCGCCGAGACGTGGATGTAGGGTGGGTTCTTAACCCACGCGTCTTCTATTCCTGCCGCAGGGCGACCATCGGATCGATGCGCGCGGCCCGGCGGGCGGGCAGCCATGCCGCCATCAGTCCCACCGCCATCAGCAGCAGCGTGACGATTGTGAACGCGATCGGATCGGTCGGTGTGACCCCGAACAGGAATGTCTGCAAGACGCGAGTCACGGCGGCGGCCCCCGCGAGGCCGACGACCAGACCGACGACGACGATGCGAAGCGCACGCGTAAGCACGAGGCGGAACACGTCGCGGCGTTCGGCGCCGAGCGCCATCCGCACGCCGATCTCGCGGCGGCGCTGCGTCACGGCGTACGCCATCAATCCGTAGATGCCGCACGTCGCGATCAGCGTCGCGGTCGTCGCGAACAGCGCCAGCAGCACCGTCCGGAACCGCGGCTGCGCCACCGACGCCGTCACCGCTTCGTCCGTCGTCATCGTGCTCTCGATCGGCAGATCGGGCGCGACGCGGCGGATTTCCGCGCGGATGCCTTCGACCACGCCGGCGGGCGTGGGCGTGCGCGCGACGAACGACACAAACCGCACGAATCCGCTGTTGTCCTGCTGGAACGGCACGTAGATCATGGGCTGCACGTCCCGATCGAGTCCCATCTGGCGGATGTCCGCGACCACGCCCACCACCGTCAGCCACTCGCCGTCGCCGCCGAACTCCAGCCGCACGCGCCGGCCGAGCGCCTCGCCCGGACCTCCCGGAAAGTACTCGCGGACGATGCGCTCGCTGACGATCGCCACTTTCGGCGCTGCCGCCGTGTCCGTTGCGGCGAAATCGCGCCCCGCCACCAGTGGAATCGCCATGGTCTTGAAATAGCCCGCGTCGATCTTCGGCTGGCCCGCCATGAGCGTCGGCTTCGGCTGACCCTCGATCTCGAAGTCGCCCTGGATGAACATCATGCCGAACGGCAGCGAGTTGATCAAGCTCGCGGACTTCACGCCCGGCAGGTACCGGATGCGATCGAGCACGCCGCGCGCGAACGCATGAATGCGCTCGGGCCCGTCGTAGAGGCGTTCGGGCAGCGTCACCTTCACAGTCTGCACGACGCCGTCGCGCCCGCTCAACTCGAAGCCGGGCGACACCGACGTGAGGCGCACGAAGCTATGGATCAGCAGGCCCGCGCCGATCAGGAGAATGAGCGTCATCGCGATCTGCCCGGCGACCAGCATCGTTCGCAGCCGCTCGCCCTGACGGTCGCCCGTCGCGCGCGCTTCGCCGGCGTGCGGCGCCAGGCCTTCGCCAAACGCGGCCCCGCCGACGCGCAGCGCCGGGACGAGGCCGATCAGCAGGGTCGAGACGAGCGACAAGCCGAGGCAGAACGCCATCACGCGCGCGTCGATCACGATGCCGCCGAGGCGCGGAAGCAAGGATTGCGGCACGAGCGGCAGCGTGACGTGGATCGCGATCTGGGCGAACATCACGCCGAGCGACGCGCCCAGCAGCGACATCTCGATCGCTTCCGTCAGCAACTGACGCACGATCCGCCGGCGTCCTGCGCCGAGGGCCATGCGCATGGACAGCTCGCCTCGGCGGGCCGTGAGGCGGGCCATCTGCAGATTCGCGACGTTGACGCAGGCGATCAGCAGCACGAACGACACCGCTCCGAGCAGGATCAGCAGCAGCGTGCGCACCGAGTGCGTGCCGTACTCCTGCAAGCCGACCGCGTGCGCGAGCGTGTGAACGTTCGGCGCCAGCACGCCCTCGGGCGCCAACGCCCCGGCGGGCGCGATCGTTGAATCGTTCACCAGCGCCGTCAATTCCGCTTCCGCGCGTGCCCGCGTCACACCCGGCTTCATGCGGCCCAACAGAGAGAGAAACGCATCCGTTCCGGCGTCGCCGGGCCAGCGATTGGGCAGAAAGACGTCCGTTTCCGGCAGCGCGCCGAGCTGCGGGATCATCGGCCTGAAACTGAAGTCCGGCGGCAGCACGCCGACGACGGTGCGGGGGCGGCCGTCGAGGGTGATGGACTGTCCGACGATGGCCGGATCGGCCTTCAGCGACGTGCGCCACAGCCGATCGCTGACGACCGCGGCGTCATCGTCGTCCGGCGCGGCGGCGCCGGTGAGGAACGCGCGGCCGCGCGCGGGAGTGACGCCCAGCGTGGCGAAGAAATTCGGACTCACTTCGAGCGCGGGCAACTGCAGCGGCTCGCCGCGTTCGGTGAACTGCGCGTCGATCGAGTTGTAGGCCGCGAGAGCGTCGAGCGTGGTGACGCGAGGCCGCAGGCCCTCGTACGTCAAGGGCGACCAGGTCCAGAACGTCTTGACGCCCGTCTCGACCTTCTGCGAGGCCGCGACGATGACGAGCCGATCGGGATCGGGGTACGGCAGCGGACGCCAGAGCACGCCGTAGGCGACGGAGAAGATCGCGCTGTTGAGTCCGATCCCCAGCGCAAGCGTGAGCACGGCCACGGCGGCGAAGCCGGGGTTCTTCCGCAACATTCGGACGCCGTATCGGATGTCCTGCCAGAGCGTTCCCATCGCGTTCTCCTGGTATCCTGTTCGTGCCTGCCGCGGACCGCGCGACGGCGCATACAGCATACGCGAGCAAACGACATGCCAAAAGGGCCCGCTCGCCCCTCGTTCCATGCCGGGCAGCGATATCGAGCGAATTCCCGAGAGAACGGCGGGGCCGTTGTCCGCTTTTGAGATCCGCGCGCCCGGATTCGGACACACGCGGATACGGAGAGGACGGAGGGCGGCCAGAGAGAAGAACAGGATGTCTCTGCGGGGGATCCAATCCGCTTCGCTTGCCCGTCACCGTTCATCTACGGTCATCAGCGGACCCGTCGTATCCGACAGGAGGGGCGAATGACGATTCGCCCCTACGAGGGTGCATCCGTGCATCGCGCGTTTTCTTCCTGCGTGCGCTTATTGCTCATGTCGCGACCGTGGCGAATTTCACTTTTTTTCCCGGCGACGGCTCTTACCCTTGGGCCCGCAAGGGTTTACAAAGCATGCAACAATCTGCATGTTGTGGAGATTTATGTTGACGGCGGACTATGGTCATAGTAACATAGTCTGTATGTCGTGCGAGGCGACAGGCCGGGCCGCGAACACCTGTGACCTGCGGACCGGGAATCTGTAGGGGCGAATCCTCACTCGACCCCGATGGGAAAACGGAAGGGAGAAGCGATGGCGAAGAAGATCCCGAGCTGCTACAACTGCGTCTTCGCGTATCTGGATCAGGAAATCACGCTGAGGTGCTACACAGTCGGGTTTCTGAACTGGCCCGCCTGCGCCAACCACCCCGAGTCCTACGGCCGGATGAAGCGAACGCCGCGTTGCGGAATCTGTCCGAACTACCGGCCCGAGACCGAGACGCCGCAAGGCGACGTGCGGCAGATCGCCCTCGGCGACGGGTTCACGGCCTACGTGGACGCCGCGGATTACGAATGGCTGAATCAGTGGACCTGGTGCCTGTGTAACGGGTACGCCGCCCGGCGCAACAAGGAAACCTGGACCTATATGCATCGCGAGATCATAAAGGCGCCCAGGGGGATGGACGTTGATCACAAGAACCATAACAGACTTGATAATACGCGGGAGAATCTGCGCGTCTGCACACGCGCAGAGAATATCTGGAACCGACGCAAGCCGCGGAATACGTCTTCCCGATTCTGGGGCGTCAGCTACATCAAGGCTCGTGCCAGGTACATGGCCTTTGTCTCTCATGAGAGGAAGGTCATCTCCTGCGGCTGTTTCCTGAAAGAGCTTGATGCGGCCCGGGCCCACGACGCCAAGGCGGTCGAGTTGTTCGGCGAATTGGCCCGGCTGAACTTCCCGGAAGAGTGGCCGCCCGAGCGGCGAGCGGCGGTCGCGAACGAGAAGGCAAAGGAGGCGAAGGCAAAGGGAGGACGCGGGTCGCGGAACTCTCGTAGGGGCGACGCATGCGTCGCCCTCGCCGGGAAAAGACCCAGGACGGCGAAGAAGAAGAAATCTCACGCAGAGACGCAGGGACGCAGAGGAAGCCGGAAGACGGAGGACCGACGACAGAGGACGGCCAGAGAGAAGAACAGAAAGTCTCGCGTGGAGCCGCCGAGACGCAAACGTAGGGTGGGCTCTTAGCCCACGCGTGCTCTGAAATCTGCGTGAATCGGCGAAATCTGCGGATCGTTCCTCTTACGCATCCACGCTTCTACGCTCCCACGCTTCAACGCGGCGTCCCGCCGCAAAGAACGCGAAGGGAATGGGCGATCAGCTTAGATAATCGCGGTTGACGCGCCAACCCGCGTAGACCCCGGCTATGCTGCCGACCCCGCTGAGCAGGAAGGCCGTCATGAAGCCCACTTGGGCTCCCGCCCACCATCCGACCCACCCCAAGACGGTCATGCCAATGAAAACACAGAGCCTGTTCATATAGGATAGTCTAGATTCAATTCACGCCCGAAGCAAACGAGGCGCCCCCAGGGCTCCCCGATTCCACTGTCGCGGCGGTTCTGCCCTGGAACCGCCGGCGCAAGGCGACCGGGACCACCCCCGCAAGCGAGCACCTCGCTCGCATCTCAAGTCGGAGGCCACAACGCCAAACACTCCCCGCGCGTTTGTGAAATGTGTAGGTCTGACACTGCTCTTCCTGCGTTTGTGAAATGTGTAGGTCTGACACTGCTCTTCCTGTTCTTCACTGTTCTTAATGACACTGTTCTTCAGGACCGCAAGGACAGGCGACCGAGACCGCTGGTCCCCGCACAAATGGATTGCCACACGCCGGAGAAGTACCGCACGCCATTAGTTCTCTCCACAGAGAACGGGTTTCCCCTTTGGTTTCCGTTTTACTTGCTAGTGTTTGCGTGTATCATGGGCAAAGATCGGTGGGCTACAACATGTGCCCCGGGTGTCGATCCCGGAGTGAACGGCAAATCGGGAGCCGCAAGGAAGGGCGTCCGAGACGTGATATTTCACCGTTTCCGTTTGCGAAACGGGCTGGTGTGATTCGAAACCCCCCGTCGATTAGTATGGTATTGAGTCATGAACGACGTTGAGATCAGAGCCAGTTTTCACAAGAAAGTGCTCCGACGTCACCACGCGTGTGAGGACACGCGCGTGATCGACGAGCTTGGGCTGAATCATGGGGAATGCCGCGCGGACATCGCGGTTGTCAACGGCAACCTCGTGGGGTACGAGATCAAGAGCGATTGCGATTCACTTGATAGGCTTCCTGAACAGGTCAGAGTGTACAGCGCGATTTTTGACAGGGCTTTCGTAATCGTGGGGAGACGCCACGTCAAGTCCATCAGGGCTCATGTCCCTCGCTGGTGGGGCCTTATCCTGTGTGTGAAAGGCCCACGAGGCGCGATCAGGTTCAGAGTGCTTCGCAAGTCGTCGAGAAATCGGAAGATCGATGCTATGTCGCTTGCTCGATTACTCTGGCGCGACGAGGCGGCGGAGCTTCTCCGCCGGAACGGGTTGCCCGCAAAGACTCTGCGGCAGCCTCGCGCGGTACTCTACAATCATCTCGTGGGCACACTCCCTGTCCAGGAACTGCGGAAGGCTGTTAGGGAACGTCTGAGGACCCGTACAAACTGGAGATGTCTCGAGCGACCTTCTCCACATGATGATTCGTGTCCACTTGTACCCATGTAGTAAGATTGCCGGTACTGCCGGCGCCACCTGCACATTCGCCAATTCGGGCATCTCCCCATGAATAGGCAGGCCCACAGTAGTGGCGTGAGTCCACGATTCTGCGGCAGAGTTCGCGGTATTGTTCAAACCTTCCGTATTTGTCGTCTCTCACATTCTTCGCCTTGACTATGAACCAGCCATCATCGATTGTGTATCGGAGTTTCGCGGAGGGTTTGACGAGTCTCATGTCCACAGACTGAGCGCTCGGGTGGAATATGGCATAGTCACCGAACGCTGGAAGACGAAGCCCCACGCGCTTGAAGGTGACGGCCAGTGTCCTGTAGAGTATCCACTCAGAGCGCGCGACAATTTGTGTGTCCTTCTCTACGGCCCCCATCGTTTGGGGAAAGGAGGTCCCGAGAAGCGAGAACGTGCGCCACACACGTAAGTAGGGCAACACACCGACAACCGTCTGGATGACTTTGGCGAAGCCCTCGATTGGAAGAAAATTTGGTGCGCCTAAATCTACAATGAGATCGCAATTAGTCGGCTTGGCATTGAGAGTCGAGAACAGAGAGTCAATCTGCGACTTCAACGAACTCTTGGCGGCCAGCTCTATCCCCACTCTCAAGCAGACGCCCATGCTATCTGTAGTCATCACTCGCTTGACTTCCTCTTGGTACCGCTTGTCACGGTCCAGACCCGTCACGGGCACAGGCAAGCAGCCGAAATCCCGGAGCGTGTCAAACACGAAACGAACGGGATGTTGGCCATTCCTCATGCGTTCGGAAGGGTCAATGCGGTTCAGATCAACAAAGCACGCGCGACTCCCCCACTTGACGTGAACCCACTTCGGAAAAGGGATCAAGTGCTCGTCTACCGTCCGTGCCTGCCTTTGGCTTTCGAAATCCCACCCGATCTCTGGAACCTCTATGAGCGGTGTCAACATGCGTTGTGTTGTATCATCTAATTGGGACAAAGCACGATATTCGCCCGCTTTCCAACGAAGACATGGTACGTACCGGAGATGGTCAAAGCCCATATTCACGTCCTCTGCTATGCAAACTGGACCTCTGGAAACAACCTGCGCACTTCTCCTTGTCCCACCATATCCACAAGGATCGTATAGTTGTCTGCTTCTCTTCGTATCTTACCAGCGACTATCGCAGGATGGATGCTCAACTCATTTGCCAAGTCCCTAATCGAGTCGCTGCTTCTTGTGTAACGGGCTAGGGCTGTCTCCCATCGATCCTCAGGAACGAGGACATCGCCCGCCAATTGATCTGCTTCTTGCTCGATGTCTTCCGCTCGCGCGTCAAGGTCATCGAATATGCTTTCCACATCGCCCCCGTGCAGGTGTCTCTGCGCGTGGATCAATTCGTGTATGAGAACGAACCAGAAATTGTCGAGCCTATCATATCGGAGGGTCATCCCAATAACCGGGGAGTCGTCTGAAAGCAGAAACGCTGCTCCATCCAAGTGAGTCTGCGGAAGATGCGGCTCAATAACGAGGCGGATACCGGCGAGACGCAAGTACTCAACCGCCTCATTTGGTCCATTGATCTTGCGGCTTAGACGTACAAGTGCGTTTAACCACTCATGACTGATCGCGTCCTGCTTGTATTTGCTGCCTACCTTTTGTCTCTTGGCAAGTGTTATTACACGACACTGCCATGCAAGAAGGGCATACCAATCCACGAGACCTCCGGCACGCACGCGTTGCCGTGCCGCAGCGCGCACGGGACCTGTGAGAGATCCTTCAACGAACTCCCTGACCAGCTCATCCGAATTGGCAATAGCTGTTGACAGAGAACCGGAGAATCCCTCGAACCAATTGCGCCGATACATCTCCTTGACAGGGAATTGGTCCCACGCAAGGTTACTACTGTCTGCACGCGAAGAACGCACAGAGGTCGCTCTAAACTCGGCGACCTCGCTTATATTCAGGCCAAGTACTTCGGCAATATCGGCAAGTCGTCTAAGACTAGCAGAGGCATATTCTTCCGCCTCGTACCTTTGGATTTGTTGTTCCTTGAGACCAACAGCTTCAGCGAGTTGCCGTTGTGAGAGTCCTTTGGCAATACGCGCTCTTATCAGGATACTCGGCAACTCTTGTAGGCTTGATGCCTTCAGTACCTCTACTGTGCCGGACTTCAGGGTCTCGTACTCGCGAATTTGCAGAGAGAGGCTGTCGACTTCGCTTTGGAGAGCATCCAGTTCAGCTCTTGCCAATACACTTGACCCAGTTCGCTCGATAGCCGCGTTAATATCGAAGGACTCAACACCCTTTCTTACTTTCTCTAGCTGAGCGGCGGTAATCCGATACTGTCGTTCATTCGTTATCATGATAGCCTTCTTTTCTCGTTAGGAGAACCGTATGCAAACGATACCTTTCGCCTCTCCTGTGTACTTATCGATTTGGAAGTAGTCGCGGAAGCGGAAGTCATGCCCAGTGTCGGCAAACGCATCCGCGGGAAAGAACTCTCCGCCGAAACGCTCCTTCTGCTTCTTCCGTCCATCTGAGAAATCCAGAAAGACTGGATCCAACTTCGTGGCATTCACTCCGGCGGTCTCCCAGCAGACATCGAAGTCCCCGGGTATGGGTTTCGCCGTAACGAAGCTGCCATCAAGGAGAATCGCGCGGCATCCGGCATTGCGTAGGCTCACCACAGCGTCTTCGAATCCTGAAAACAGCGACTTTCGCCGATCCGAAATGGCGAAACGCACTCTGACTTCTTCCATGGTTGCGTTATGCATTCCCGGTGGCAGAACGAGCCATGGACCGCCAATATCTACAAAATCTGGTATCATAGTAACACAACAATAATGTTGTGTCATTGGCATGTCAAGGATATAATCAGCAGCAAGCATGGTTCTCTCGCTGAAACCGGGATGGTGCCGGAGAGAACGGGACGATGTCAGATACTTTCTCCAGTCGGGGAGAGCGCCGATGGGTCATTTCCCTCCCGCGTCCAGGCGTTTGATCCTTGTGTCGTCCGTCAGCAAGTGCATCTGCTGAATGGCGATCTGGTTGAGTCTGCGGAGTCGCTCCGACTGCGGCTGGTTCTCCTGGATGAACAAGGCTCGGCGTCAGCGTGGGACCGGTGAAGCTTGCCTGTTTTCTAAAGCCGTCGAATTCGACGGCTTTGGAATCGGGGTTTTTGAAAAGGTCCCATGGAACGCCGCATTCGATCTGATCGCAGGTGCCGCGATGTTTCCGGCTGTTGGGAAAGCAAGAGGGCAGGCACGGGGACCTGCCCCTACGAACGGCGAACGGGATAGTCATATGGGCGACGCGTGCGTCGCCCCTACGAAGACCCGGCTGGATGCGGGTCTCTTTGTCGCTTCCACGCGTCCACGCTTCTGCGCGTCCACAGGGCAGGCCTCCGGCCGCAGACGGACCACGAGCCACGGGTCACGAGCCACGAATCCCCGGTCGCCGGCGGGGGAAAGGCCGCATAAATGCGGGTAAGAATGTAGAAAAGCCCGCCGGACTGCCGATATACACTGAGTTGGCGCTCGACGGAGGCGGTGCCGACACTTACAATGCGGTGATTATAGGACGGGGCCCGCCGCCGGCAGGATGCTGCGTGGGGCGGCCCGCAGTGGATGGAGTCGATGCGGTGAAGAGAAATAGTGGATCGCGTGGCAGGAAGGCAAGGGAAGTGATCTTTGGGCCCGGGGCGAAGGCCGCGGCGTTGTGCCTGGGGATCGGCCTGTGCCTGGTGCTGCTGTTCAGTTGCGTGAGCTTCGATATCGCGGACTGGCCGAGCCCGTACGTGGTGCCGGTCAACGACCCGCCGGCGAACTGGTGCGGGTCGATGGGGGCGTTCCTCGCATTTTACCTATTCTATTATGTCGGGCCGGGGATCTACATCGTCCTGGGGTCGGCGATCTGCTACTTCGTGGTGAAACTGGCCCGGCGGCCGGTGGGTCAGCCCATCTTTCGGCTGGTCGGGCTGGTCCTGCTGACCGCGGCGGCGTCGGCGACGTTTTACAGCTTCTGGCCGCACAGGAGGTACGAGTTCCCGATGGGGTCCGGCGGCGTGCTGGGGATTTCGACGTCGGTGTTCCTCAAGGGGAGTTTCGCCCGGCTCGGGACGTTCATCCTGATCCTGGCGACGTGGGTCGTCGGCATGGCCCTGCTGGCGGACAGTCTGATCGTCGGGCTGTTCGCGGCGTGCGGGTTCGCCGTGCGGCGGATCGTCGGCGTGGTCGTGCCGGCGTGGGCGGTCGCGAAGGAGCACTCGGAGGCGTTGAGCGAGATCTGGCAGCGGCTCAGCGCCTCGCAGAAGAGCCCCACCCTGGCCCCCGCTCCGCGGACGATGTCGGTGAACGGCAGGACGTCGGTGGTCGAGGAGGAGCCGGAGGCGGAGGAAGAAGTGGTGGCGGAGGGGGCTGAGGAGGTTGAAGAGGTCGAGGCCCAGGCCGAGGAGCCGGCGGAGGTCGAGGCGGTCGCGCCTGCCCCGGCGCCCGTAGCGGCCAAGCCCGCCATCGAGGTCAGGCCCAAGTCGCTGCCGGTGAGAGTCGAGAAGCCGCCGGTAGAACAACCCACTTATGACGATTACACGCTCCCGCCGCTGGACCTGCTGGCCGAGCCCGAAGTGGGTTATGAAGCTGTGCAAGAGAAGGTCGTGAAGGGCAAGGCCGCGGAGTTGGAGAAGCTGCTGGGCGAGTTCCACGTGAACGCGCGGGTCGTGGCGGCCGAGACCGGGCCGGTGGTGACGATGTTCGAGCTGGAGCTGGCGGCGGGCGTCAAGGTCAGCCACATCTCGAGCCTGTCGAACGACATCGCCCGGGCCCTGAGCGCCGGGGCCGTTCGCGTCGTGGCCCCGATCCCCGGCAAGCACACGATCGGCATCGAGGTGCCCAACGGCGAAAAAGAAAAAGTCAGAATGTCCAACATGGTTCAGTTGGCGGGCGACAAGCCCAAGAACATGAACATCCCGCTGTTCCTCGGCAAGGACTCCTCCGGCGAGGCCCTGGTCTCGGACCTGACGAAGATGCCGCACCTGCTCATCGCCGGCACCACAGGGTCAGGCAAATCTGTATGCATTAACACCATAATTGTCGGCATCCTGATGACCAAGCGGCCCGATGAGGTCAAGCTCATCCTCGTCGACCCGAAAATGGTTGAAATGACGAGTTACGCCACGGTGCCGCACCTGATGTGCCCGATCGTCACCGAGACGCAGGTCGCGGTGCAGATCCTCGAATGGGCGACCGTGAAAATGGACGAGCGGTACGCGCTGCTGGCCGAGGCCCGCGTCAAGAACATCGCCGAGTTCAACAAGCTCGGCGCCGAGGAGGTCATCGCCCGGTTCGACCCGAGCACGCCGGAAGAAGAGGCCAAGATCCCCAAGAAGCTGCCCTACGTGGTGATCATCATCGACGAACTGGCCGACCTGATGATGACCGCCTCCAAGGAGATCGAAAGCTACATCGTCCGCCTGGCCCAGAAGAGCCGCGCCGTCGGCATCCACATCGTCCTGGCGACGCAGCGTCCGCAGGCCACCGTCGTCACCGGCCTGATCAAGTCCAACATGCCGTGCCGCATCGGCTTCCGAGTCGCGGCCCGCATGGACAGCCGCATCATCCTCGACCAGAACGGCGCCGAAACCCTCCTGGGCGAAGGCGACATGCTCTTCCACAAGCCCGGCACCTCCGACCTCATTCGCGCCCAGGGCACCTTCCTCGACGACGCGGAGATCCGCCGCATCGTCAAACACCTACAGGAGGTGGCGGAACCGCAGTTCCATCCCGAGCTCACGCAGCTCCGCAAAGTCGAGGCCGGCGAGCTCCCGCAGGACGAGCTTTTCGACCAGGCGGTCCGCGTGGTCCTCGAGACCAAGCGAGGCAGCGTCTCGCTGCTCCAGCGGCGCCTCGGCATCGGGTACGCCCGCGCCTCCCGCATCATCGAGATGATGGCCGCCGCGGGCATCCTGGGCGACTACAAGGGCAGCCAGGCCCGCGAGGTCCTGATGACCATCGAGGACTACGAGCAGCTCCTGAAGGACCTCAACGCCGGCAAGCAGATGGCGTTCGAGGGCATGGAGGAGCCCGCCCCGCAATCCGAACCGCAGGAGAAGACCTACGCCACCGAAGGCCAGCAGGGCTACCTCTCCACCGAAGTGGACGAGGAAGAGGTGGAAGAAGAGGAGGAGGAGGAGGAGGAGGAAGGCGAAGAGGACGGAGAAGAACAGGACGAGGAGCAGGAAGAAGAACAAGAGGCATAAACTCTCAAATCCACAGTCCGGGGGCCACCCCCGCAAAACTGGAAACATGATTCCAAACGGCTGTCGCAAATCCGCGGCAGCCGTTTTCCATTGTGCTTTTTCCCCGCCCTCGCGATAATGCTCTTCAGGAAAACGCCCCGCACCAGACCGGTTGAAGCGTAGGGCGGGCCGGATGGCTGGACGAGAGGTCCAGACGTTGGAGAGCCGAGAGGACAACAGAATGGAAGAAGCGGGAAATGGGCGAGTGCATCCGCCGCCTTTCGGCCGTCGCATGAACGACAAGTGGATCGCCTTCAAAGGAAAGTACAAGCCCGGCGATGAACTGTATTTCTTCAGGACGAACCAGCGCAGTTGGGAACTCACGGCAGGCCGCGAAGGCTATGTGCTGCTTCGGTGCAACCAGATCGTGGAGATGTTGTTCACGGGATGGAGCTAAGGAAAGAAGCGGAGAATGCAGCGTCGGACGCTGAGTGCAGGTACACGAAGCAGGTGAACGTCCCCGATAGACGTCGGATACAGTAGGGCCCGACTTCCCCCCAGTACCTCTGAATAGCGTCAAGACCGGCGTGGAAGCAGAAATGGAACAATTGTCGCCAGATGAGAAGGAGAGAAGGCAACGGGAAGATGATCGTCTCAACGAGGAAGTAGACGAGGCGGTGATCGCCGGGATGGAGCAGGATCTGCTGGAGGCGACGAAGAAAGGGCAGGTAACGACGGAGGAAGTCAGACAGTGGGAGACGCAGATCCTGGAGATGAAGGAGAGACTACGTCTTTCCAGAGAAGAGCACCGCAGGGCACGTGAAGAGCGAGAAAAGGCGAGGTCCACCGGCCAGGTGCAGACTACGGAATAGGGACGAGATACAGATGGCTATCCCCAAAAGTCGGAAGAATAGATGCACCATGTGCATTCGTGTCTCTGTAGTTCTGCTCGGCAGTATGATCGCCACATGTGGCTGCCGGCCTGCCGCGTCGCCATCTGTTGCGGCACAGGCACGGCCTCCGTCATCCTCGCCCTCTGATGAGTCTATGGGTGCTCCGATGATCAATGGCAGATTCTCTTTGAGAGACGAGAATCTGGTCGTGGGATATCGTGTGACGAACAGGTTGCCTCACGAAATTTGGATCTGTACGACGCAGAGTTTCTTCGACGGCGAAGATAATCCGCTGAGCCGAGACGTGCGAATTGTCGATGGGATGCTCTGGATACAACGACGCGCCGGTCTACCGCAGAGGGTGCACGGCCATGGCGAAACATATGCGGGGTATCATCGCTTGTTGCCGGGGCAGACGCGGTCGGATATAATCGTTCTTCCACGTCCAGTCCAGTGGTTTTCCTTCCTCTACTCAAACCCTGAGGAGCCTGCGGGGGTTGTTCTCAACCGGCTCGTGGTCCAGGTGGGATACTTCGACGAGGACCTGCCCTCTCTTGTCCAACGATACAGCTTGCAGGGCGAGCCGAGGGTATGCGCTATGCTCAAAGACTGCCTCGGTTGGCACGAAAGGGATCCCAATGCCATCATGATCCCGTATCTCGATCAGGACAAATGGGATGGGCGGCTTCATGAGAAGTCGGTGTCCTTGACCATCTCGAACGTCGCAATTCCCGCGGAGCTGGGGAATCGGATATACAAGGAACCGTGGGGAGAAGACGCACGTCGCGATTTCCGCAGAACCAAGGAAGAATGGGAATGGGAACAGCGAGGTCATCCGAATAGGGTTCTTGTCAGGTGGAAAGAGATTCTCTCTGAACCGAACTTCTTCGGAGGGCTTTCAGGGCCGGGCTTTCAGGGTCGGCCCTTATTTTAAGCTTTTGTGCGCTCTATGCTGCCGTCCTCTGCGGAAAGAGCGGAATCAGGCCCACTGATTTCACATTCGCATACGACGGTCTTGAATGAAGAGGGCGCGTAATTCCGGCTAATTCCGGAGACATCTTACTACACTCGGTCTTGGAATGGGCGTGACGCGTGGGTTGAGAACCCACCCTGCATGATCTGTTCGTGCACTTTCGCGCGTTTCGATTCGTTTCGCGAGCGGGCGCCGGCGAGGCGGTTGTGCATGGGGCGGCTTTCGCGTTCTGGGCTCCAGCCCCGCCCCAAACGCTCACCTGCGACTGTGTGGAGGAATGGGGACTGAGGATGGTGTGCACGGCACACCCTACATGCCATTGGCCCGAAGCGTGAAATGCCGGGGGGGACGGGGGGAGACCCCGGAAATAGTGAGGACGTTTATCGTCTTCCGGGCACGGACGGCGAATTCGCATGGTGGACGCGACCGGGGATGTGGGTATAATTGCGGGACATGGCTCGGCGACGTAAGCGGGCGAGCCTCGCACGCGGACTGGAATGGTGGCATGATCTTCATGTGGGAGCAAGCTATGAAACCGAAGTCTCTTCTCGCCAACACCAACATCGCAAGGCGTTCGTGGATGAAGACCGCCGTCGGCGTCGCTGCCGCAGGCCTCCTGCCGCGGCCGGTCACGGCCCAATCGACGACTGCCGCCGGGACTGACGCGGGCCGTTCCATCGTCGCTTCGGATTCCGCCGCGGTGGCCGAAACGACGTGCGGCAAAGTGCGCGGCTTCCTGCACAAGGACATGCTCATCTTCCGAGGCATTCCCTACGGCGCCTCCACCGCCGGCGCCCGGCGTTTCCTGCCGCCGGCCCGGCCGGAGTCCTGGAAGGGCGTTCGCTCCGCGCTGGCCTGGGGGTTCGCCAGCCCGCAGATTCCGCCCGAGCATTGGGACAAGGACGAAGTGGCTTTCGTCTACGAATGGAACCCGGGCGCGCAGGGCGAAGACTGCCTGCGTCTGAACGTCTGGACGCCGGGCCTCGACGGTCGCAAACGCGCCGTCATGGTCTGGCTGCACGGCGGCGGCTTCGCCACCGGCTCGGGCAACGAGATGAACGTCTACGACGGCGAGAATCTCGCGCGGCGCGACGTGGTCGTCGTCAGCCTCAACCATCGCGTCGGCGCCGTCGGTTTCCTCGATCTTTCGTCCCTCGGCGGCGAGGCCTTCGCGGCGTCGGGGAACGTGGGCATGCTCGACATCGTCGCGGCGCTCGAGTGGGTGCGGGACAACATCGCCAACTTCGGCGGCGACCCTTCGAACGTGACGATCTTCGGCCAGTCCGGCGGCGGCGGGAAGGTGAGCGTCCTGATGGCCATGCCGCGGGCGAAAGGCCTGTTTCACAAAGCCATCGTCCAGAGCGGCTCCATGCGGCGGATGCTCGCGCCCGACTTCTCGGCCAAACTCGCGGCCGCCGTGCTGAAGGAGACGAACGCAGGCAAGGACCGTCTCAAGGCCCTTCAGGACATGCCGTTCGATCGCTTCGTCGCAGCCGCGGCCGCCGCCGCCAAAAAAGTGTACCCGGCGGGCGACTATTCGAAGCCGCTCGATTTCGGACGTCACGGCGAGTTCAACGCCTGGGCCCCGACGGTCGACGGCAATATCCTGCCCGAGCATCCGTTCTGGACTGCCGCACCTGCCGCATCGGCCGGAGTGCCGCTGATCGTGGGCTCGACGCTCACCGAATTCGCGGTCGGCTATCTGGATCCCAACTTCGAGAAGCTCTCGTTCGACGAATTTCGCAGGCGCGTCGTGGCCGGTCACGGGTCCAAAGACGGCCAGCGGATCGTCGATGCGCTCCGCCGTGAACATCCGGGCGCCAGCGCGGCCAAGCTCTATGCTGTCTGGTTCTCGTTGGGGGCCCGTCACGCGGCGGTGCAGCAGGCGGCGCTGAAGGCCGCACAAGGCGGCGCGCCGGCGCATCTGTATTCGTTCGCATGGGACAGCCCCATCCTCGACGGCAGGCTGCATTCGTTCCACTGCTCCGAAATGCCCTTCGTCTTCGACAACACCGATCGCTGCGATCACATGACCGGCGGCGGGCCCGAGGCGCGCGACCTGGCGGCCCGCATCTGCGGCGCATGGGTGCAGTTCGCACGCACGGGCGACCCGAACCACAGCGGTCTGCCCGAGTGGCCGGCGTTCGATGCGGCCAGGCGATCGACGATGATCTTCGACAACACCTGCGAAGCGAAGGACGACCCGGACGGCGAAGCGCTCAAGGCGCTGGACGTCTCGATGAAGTGGACCTAAGCAGGTCCGCAGAAATCTTTTGACATCTCGACATGCGCCGCGTCTCCAAATCCGAAATCCGAATATCGAAATCCGAAACAAGCACCAAGGACCAAAATCCAAAATTCGAAACGGGCCAAGGCCATCGTCAGCGTTTTGATCATTCGTGCTTTGTATTTTGGATTTGTTTCGGATTTCGAATTTCGTGCTTCGGATTTCGGCTCCCGAGCGCGTTGTCAAAATATTTCTGCGGACCTGCTTAGCGGAGATGGTGCGCGAAGCACACCCTGCCGCTGCCGTCCCGCCGAGCTTGCCGCAGGCTCCACTTTTCCTTGATTTTCGAGGCCCCCGGCGATACAATTTCTCCTATCGTCGGGTGTCAGTTTTGTTAGCAGTCACTGGGGGTTCTTCAGCGGCCTGCACGACGCGGATTTCGCCGGATAGCCTGGGCGATCGACACGCGGATGGTCCGCGGGAATTGGGCTCGGGCCAAGGCGTAATTGACGCAAATGGCCGTCGAGTTGACCCCTGCGTATTCCTGGAGCTGGGTGGGGGTGGACCTCAGGCAGCTCGGGGAGAAGGAGAAAGCCTTGGCGGAAAAGGTGAAGATACCGAAGAGCAAAGCGGAGCTCAAACGCCCGCTCAGCGATCATCATGCGTACTTGCTGATCGAGAAAGACAACGCCTGGATCACGAGCCCCAATCGGGAACTCGCCGAGACCTTTTGCTCGCTGATCACGCGGGGCGATCCCGTCACCGTCGTGAAGACCGGCAGAGTCATCGTCTGGGGGATCTACGCCGGCCAGGCCGAGGAGACCGGCACGCTCGTCCTCGACCGCAAGCCGGACGGCCGCTTCAAGCTCGTGCCGATGGATGACACGCCGGAGAGACTGCTGCGGCGCGTGGCGGACTTCATTGCACGCCCCGGCAGCATCACCTCCAAGCAAGGGGAACGCGGACTCGTTTTCCGCGGCCAGCTTCGGCAGCCGGAGGAGCCGGCCGCGACGGAGGCTGCGGCCCAGAAGTCGGAGCCCGAGATCACGCTGGCCCCGGAAGAACCGGCCGGCGAATTCGAGAAGATCACCGGGGCCGACGCCATCGCCGCCATTGGGCAGAAAGTCTCCCTGGAGTTCCTCGAGCGGGGCGTCAAAGTCCGCATCCGAGGCAAGCAGGCGGAGTGCGAGAAGATCGCGAAACGCATTCTCAAGGGCAGCCCGACGGTGGCTTCGGACCAGGGCGCGAAGTACATGATCGAAGGCAATCTCAGCAAGTCCTTTCTCACGAAGGGGCCCAACCAGCAGGGTCCCGACGCCCACGGCGTGTACACCCGGGAGGACGGCGCGGAGCGCACCTTCACGGCATTCGGAGAGAACCTCCCGGCAGTCAAGGCGGCCTGCCTCCAAGGCTGCAAGGAAGACACGATGTTCACGATCGTCGTCAACGACCGCTCGGCCGGTCAGTTCGTGATCAGTTCGGGCAAACGACGCTCCGTGTGATTCCTTCCTGCGCATCTTAGCGCGGCAGTCGTCGCCTGCAAACAGGCGACGACTGCTGGTGTCTGTTGTGCGTGCGTTCCTTGGTCTATTCTCCGACCTCCGCATAGCTCGGCACGCGCCAGTCGAGACACAGCTCAGGCTTGGGCATGGTGTTTATCTTCGAGAAGTCGATATCTTTGTGGTATTCGGAGATGCGTTCGCGGAACCACTTGTCGAACGGCTCCTTCGACGTCGCCAGTTTCTGCAGGAACGTCTCGGCGCCCGGCCCCTCGAACACGACGATCACGTTCGGCCCCTCGCGACCTTCCATCAGCCATGCGCGGTGGAGCAAGCCCCACCCTACGTTCGAGGCTGCTTTTTCTCCCCATCGGCGCTGTCCGGCCCGGGATCCGATTCGTTCGTCGCGGGGTTGTCCGCCGGGCTCTTGGGCGGCAGGCGCTGCAGCTTGTGATACAGCTCCCGACCCACCCAGGCGTCCGTGGCCGCGTATTCGATCTGGGCCGGGGTCAATGTCGCCTTGTCCCAGTTCGACGTCCGGCTCCTCTTGGACACTCGGAATCCCAGCAGCAGCGTGGCCAGTCCGCGAAGGCCGTGATGATTGCAGCCTGCCCGCTTGGCGAGTTCTCCGACGTCCACGAATCCCGCGGGAGCGAACGGGGCGAGCTTTTTCAAGTCCTGCACGTCGCGATCGAAAGCGACGCCCGCCTTGACGATCTGCGGATTGGCCAACAGTCGAAGCAGAGGCGGGGACAAACGGCACTGTCGCAATTGAAAGATGTAAGCCGCCTGCTCTCCGACCAATTGGAGAATCGCAGGCAAATGGCTCTGCCCGACTCGAAACGTGGGCCGGGTCTCCGTGTCGAAGCCCAGGACCGTCTCTTTCTCCAACTGCGTGACCGCCTGCTCGACGTGTTCGGGCCTGCGAATCACGTGGACGGGTCCCTGGTATTTCCCGATCGGATGGGCGTTGATCTGTTCGTTGGTCATCCGAGGCCGCGCCGCGTCGAAAGACGCGTCGAAGTCCCGGGGTGTGTTCGGCTCTGTCATTGTTGAATCCGTCATCGTCCTTCGTACTTCAGAGTTCCTGCTCCGCGGCGTTTCGAGGGCGATAGCCTGCCTGGAGCTGGCCGCAGGCGGCTTTGATGCCCCGGCCCATGCGGAAGCGGATCGTCGTCTCGACCCCGGCCTCCTTCAAGACATCCGCGAACTTCTGGATCCGGTCCCGGCTGCTGCCGGTGAACTCGCAGCCGGTGAACGGGTTGTGCTCGATCAGGTTCACGTTGCACATCAGGCCGCGAAGCAGCTTGACCAGGAGCTTCGCGTGATTGATCGTGTCGTTGACCTTCTCGATCATCACGTATTCGAATGTCACGCGCTGGCCGGTCTCGGCCTGGTAGGCCCGAATCGCGTCCAGCAGCTCCGAGAGCGGGTGCTTGCGATTGATCGGCATGAGCCTGTCCCGCAGGGCGTCCGAGGGCGCGCTCAGGGAGATCGCCAGTCGCGGCCGGATCTCCTCCTTGGCGAACTGGCGGATCACGGGGGCCACGCCAGAGGTGCTGACCGTGATGTGCCGGATGCCGATGTTGCGACCGGAGGAGTGGTTCAGGATCCGGATGGACCGCATCACCGCGTCGTAATTCAGAAAGGGCTCGCCCATGCCCATGTAGACGAGGTTGGTGATCCGAGGCAGGGCCTCGGAAGTTTGATTTGTGATGGTTGATTCGTGATTTGAAGAGACAGCCTCAGCCTCCGCGTCGAGCGACGAGCGACCGGCGACGAGCGACGTTTCCGCGGCATACACCTGATCGACGATCTCGCCGGCCGTGAGATTGCGGCGGAACTGGATGTTGCCTGTGGCGCAGAATGCGCAACCCATCGGGCAGCCCACCTGCGTCGAGACGCACAGCGTCAGACGGTCTTCGTCGGGCAGCAGGACCGACTCGATCCGCTCGCCGTCGGCCAATTCGAAGAGGTATTTCGCGGAGCCGTCGGGGTCGCTGAGGCAGTCGACGACCTCGATCTGCGAGATGAAGTAGCCCTGCTCCACGAGCTGGGCGCGGAAGGCCTTGCTCAGCGTGGTGAGGGCGTCGAGGTCCCGGCCGTTCTGGGCGTGGATGAACTTGAAGAGGTAGCCGGCGAGGTATTTCTTCTGCCCGAGCCCCACGACGATTCGCTCGAGCTCCTCCAACGTTTTGTCTTTCAGGTCTTTATTCATCCACCTATTCTACCACATCGCGGCCCGCCGGTCGAATCGAAGGTTTCACGCGTGGGCTAAGAGCCCACCCTACAGAGTACTACTTCGTCCACTCTGATCTGGTGCTGTGTCGGACATGGAGACTCGGTTCTTCGTAGAACGAACGTCCTCGCTCGTTCGGGGGGGGAGGTCGGGCGGGGACGCCCAACCTACGAAGAAGCATACGCCATCGACAGGCTTCACTGACTGTGCTTGTCGGCGCCATCCGGAGGAAATGAGCAGGCGATGTGCGCGTCGCCCTCGTTGTTCTACGCATCCCTTTTCTGCCTCGGCTTGTTCGCTCTTCGTATGTCGACTTGCGCGCGAGGAGTGCGTTTGCCGCATGGGAGGCTTCCAGCAGAAACCCGGAACCAAGCGGCTAGCACGCGATCGAACGAATTCACGGCCTTGTCGTCGTCGCGCGAAGATCCGTCCCGGCTCGGGCCGAACGTCCGAGCAGGCTCTCTTTGCGGCGGAGCCTTCCTGCTGGAAGCCCGAAAATCGAAAAACGCATCTCGGGACCTGTCGAGAAGCCCATGATGGGCAAGTCTTAGGGCCTGCCGAGATCGTTCCAAGATGTGTAGAACAATGAGGCGTGTCGCCCCTACGGTAGGCAAAACTCCGCTTGTGCCGACCGGCCGGCGGGCCTATGATCTTGGCCGCTATGGGTAACGATGGACGGACAAAACGGGCTCCGGACCCGCAGGCGGCTGCGATGCCGAAGGTGCTGGCGATCGCTGACTTGCGGAAGGTCTACGGCGACACGGTCGCGGTGGACGGCGTCTCGTTCGACGTCGGCCGCAATGAGATCGTCGGGCTCCTGGGCCCCAACGGCGCGGGCAAGACCACGATCATCAACATGATCCTGGGCATCCTCGAACCCACCGCCGGCACGATCCACATCGAAGGCGCGGACATCGCGAGGCATCGTTCGCAGGCGTTGGGCAGGACGAACTTCACCGCGGTGTACGCGCCGCTGCCGGGCAATCTGACGGTGATCCAGAACCTGCGGTTCTTCGGCCTGCTCTACGGCGTGCCCGAGCTGGGCAAGCGCATGGACGAGGTGATTCGCCAGTTCGACATCGAACGCTTCCGCCACACCAAGTGCGGCGTGCTCTCCTCCGGCGAGCAGACCCGCGCCGGTCTGGCCAAGGCGATGCTCAACCAGCCACACTTATTGCTGCTCGACGAGCCGACGTCGTCGCTCGACCCGTCGGCGGCGCGGGACATCCGCGCGCGGATCTGCGAGTTCGCGGCCCAGGAGGCCGTCGGCGTGCTGTGGACCTCGCACAACATGCACGAGGTCGAGCAGATGTGCGACCGCGTGCTGTTCCTCTCGCACGGGCGGATCCTGCTCGAGGGCGACCCGAAGACCCTGCCCCGCAACCACGGCAAGGAGACGCTCGAAGACCTGTTCATCGCGGTGGCCCGCGAGCCGCTGAGTTTGGGAGACCCCGTCCCATGATGCGCACCCATCGAATCGCGGCCATTTTGCTTCGGCAGTTCTACCTGATCCGCGGCAGCCCCGCCCGGCTGCTGCCTCTGTTCGTGTGGGCGGCGGTCGACATCGTCCTGTGGGGCTTCATCACGCGATACCTCAACACGATCACGTCGGCGAAGCTGAACTTCATTCCGACGCTGCTCGGGGCGGTCTTGTTCTGGGACTTCTTCACCCGCGTGATGTACGGCGTGACGACGACGTTCCTCGAGGACGTCTGGTCGCGGAACTTCCTGAACCTCTTCGCGACGCCGCTGACGATCGCGGAGTACCTCGCGGGCCTGGTGATCTCCAGCATCGTGACCAGCTCGATCGGCCTGATTACGATGCTCATCCTGGCGATCGTCGTGTTCGGCCTGTCGTTCTTCGCGTACGGGCTGGCGCTGATTCCCTTCCTGCTGGTGCTGTTCTTCTTCGGGATCGCGCTGGGCGTCTTCGCGATCGCGATGGTCCTGCGGTACGGCCCGGCGGCCGAGTGGTTCGTCTGGCCGATCCCGGCCGTGCTCTCGCCTTTCGCCGCGGTCTTCTATCCGGTTTCGGCGCTGCCGGCCTGGATGCAGCGCGTCTCGCGTCTGCTGCCGCCGTCGTACGTGTTCGAATCGATGCGGACGATCCTCGCGGGCGGCCCGGTCTCCTGGTCGGGCCTGCTCTGGGGCCTGGCGCTGGCGGCGCTCTATATCTTCCTCTCCGGCTGGCTCTTCACCCGCATCTACCGCCACGCGGTCCGCACAGGCCTCATCGCCCGCTACAGCGCCGAGACGCTGAGCTAAGAAGCAGATATCGCTGTTGACGACGTGCCGTGGATGGAGTACAATGGTGGTATGAAAGTCAAGACATCTATCACACTGTCGGAAGAGCTTCTCGAAGCCGTTGACGAGCACACCAAACAGCAGAAGAAGACACGATCCGATTTCATAGAGACTGCGGTCTGGGCGTTCATTCAACAACAGGCCCGCGATGAGCAGAATGCGCGCGATCTGGAGATTATCAATCGAAACGCCGATGCCCTAAATCGCGAAGCGGCTGACGTGCTTGAATATCAGGTGCTCCCGTGAAGCGGGGCGAGCTCTACAGAGTGGCCCATCCTTCGGCGCGTGATCCGAAGAAGTATCGCGTGTTCGTGATCGTCAGTCGCCAGGTGCTGATCGACTCGCGTTTCTCAAGCGTAATCTGCGCTCCCATTTATACCTCGCATGAGGGACTGGCGACTCAGGTGCCCGTTGGGCCGGATGAGGGTCTGAAACACGACAGCAGCATCCATTGTGACGAACTGGTCAGTCTGTCAAAATCCATGCTGACGAACTACATCGGCGCACTTCCGCCTACGAAGATGGAAATGCTCACTCAGGCGTTGCGCGTTGCGCTGGAGATCCCGGATTAGAACCGGTGTGTCGGAGTGCTCGCTGTCGGCCGGTTTCACCAAGAGAAGAAGATGAGCAGAAAGCCATACACGAAAATCGTGCACGAGGGGGATTATGTGGCGCAGGTCGATGTGGAGTTGATCTACACCGACGAAGGGTGGTCGCCCTATCTCTCTATTGAGGATGCTTATAAGCTCGACGACGTCCGAGAGGCGCTGAAACGGGGCGATCTGGAAGCAGCCTCGAAGTTGGGACGAATCTACAGGTTGACTCGTGTGGCTAGTTAGGGACGCCTCGATAGCCAGGGGCTCTGCCCCCGAACCCCCGGCATTTTTTGCTTTGGGCCAATGGCCTGTAGGGTGTGCCGTGCACACCATCCCTATCCGCACCTGTCATTGACAGACTCCCTTGGTCGGAACATACTGTTGGCAGATATGCCAAGCGACGGAAGGAGACGCGCTCGGCTTTCATCGAAGCTGCTCTCCACGTCTTCATCGGTGGACCCGCTCGGAACATTCAGAACGCGCGGGACCTTGAGATCATCAACCAACATGCAGACTCCTTGAACCGAGAAGCTGTCGATGTGTTGGAGTATTGTCGTGCAACCGATCGTGAACCTGTGGAGGCAGGATGAGTCTTTTTGATCTTCGCCATGGGCGAGCTCTCGCCCGGGGGCGAGCAGAATTCAGGGGAAAAGGGCATGAACAGTCGCTCGGCATTTCATCTGGATTGCGCTCCTGTCCTCGCGGAGTGCGGGTTCACGTGCGGCAGGTGCATCGGGGAGATGAAGACCGTCTTTGAGGGGACGCCGGGGGTGAGCAGGTTCTATCGGGAAGGAAACGGCGTTGTCGTCGAGCACGATCCGAGCGTGATCGCGGTCGAGCAGTTGATGGAGATCTTCCGGCGTCTGCCGTCCTTCTGTCGTGGGCATTTCGCGCCGTCGCTGCTCCAGGGGCCGGAGGGACAAAGCTGATGGCTGCATCCGATGAATTCGTGGACTACGTGGTCGAACAGCTCTCTCGCTGGGGCCAGGTGTCCGTACGGCGGATGTTCGGTGGGGCGGGGTTGTATCGGGAGGAGACCATGTTCGCTGTCGTCGCGGACGATGTCGCTTATCTGAAGGTGGACGACTCGAATCGCGACGACTTCGTGCGGGCCGGCTCGCGTCCTTTCGAACCCTATCCCGACAAGATCAAGACCACGATCCGAACCTATTTCGAGATTCCGGCCGACGTCCTGGAGGACTCGGCCGAGCTGGCTCAATGGGCCCAGCGCTCGTGGGTCGTCGCCAGGAAAGGGAAGCGTCGGCCGTCGTGACGAGATAGTGGAGGCGGTGCGTGGTACGCACCCTACGAGGCTTCCGAGAGAATCCTCACCGTTCGTCAGGCGATTGACGAGGTGCGCCGGCTTGTCGACTCTCAGGATCGCATGAAATGACCACGGGAGGAACAGTGGACTGAAAGGCGCGAACGCCTGTTCTCGGATGTATAACCGTTTCTGCGACTGGACCGGCTGCATGGGGTTTTCCAGCTGAGGAAGAAGCGGACTGATCCGGGATCCGCTGCCTGGATCGCAAGCGCCGCTGCGCGGCCGGGCGGCGGAAGTTTTCCGCTTTGGAGCCACCAGCACAGTAGGGGTGCTGACGCACCGCCCTGGAGACGAGCGTTTCGCTCTCATACTTCGCTGGAGGCCCAATGCGCAAAACTTCCCCGGCAGGTCCGTTTCGGACCTGCGTTCCGCCTCGCGGAGCAGGAACCGCTCTCGTTTGCCTGGAGGCTTTCGGCCTGCCTGAATGCCTGGGCACATCCTCTGCCATCGCGAGCACGCGATTGACGGGACCGTTGTTCGAAGACACACTCGTCGGCAGGTGGATTGTGCCCGGAGAAACGTCCAGGTTTCGCAGAAGGGATTCGGCGATGCGCAAGAGCAGGACGGCAGTGGTCGCCTCGGCAATTCTCGTTGTTCTGGTCGCAGCCTGCTGGTGCCTTGCGTCAAGGCGGGACGTGGTTCACAACAGCGTCATCGACGGCTCCGTCTGGCAGGTCAGGCATTTCCTGCGGCACAACTGGAAGGATCTCGAAGCGAGACCCGCGATCGAGTGGGGACAGGTCCGCAAGACGCCGGAAGGCAATTTTCTCGCGCCGTGCACTTTTCTCACAACTGAGCGGGGCAAGCCCGCCGTTATCGAGGCGGTCTTCACCTTTGATCGCAACGGTCGGTTCGTCGATGTGGAGACCACGCACAGAACTCCGACGCCGGATGACATATGACGCCATCGACCTTGACGGTTCCTTCCGGACATGCGAGACTTCGGGGAATCGTTGATGCTCAGTAGGCGCGTTGTTTGGGTGGATGTCTGCGTGGAGAATACAGGTCGAATCATCACGGTGGGGGTGTCGCCGGCTTGGGATGTGACTTGCCTGGGCAAGGGCCTGGAGTGGGGACGGCATGCGATCATCGACGAGCAGATCGTCCGGCCGGCGGGCAAGGCGATGAACGTCTCCTTCGCCCTGGCGTGGATGGGCTGCTCCAGCGTCGCGGCGGGGCTTTGGGGGAGCGAGGACCACGACGAGATGACGGCCGCCGTGCGCCGGCTGGGCGGTTTGGTCGAACCCCGGATGACTGTTGTCGAAGGTCGAACCCGGCGGAACATCTCGGTCGTCGATACCCAGGCCCATCGCGAGATGCACCTGCGCGACCCCAGGAGCCTTGTGTCTATCGACAATCTCAAGAAGCTCGGCGAGGACCTGCGCGACCTGGTGCGGCCGGGCGATGTGTGCGTGTTCTCCGGCGCGATGCCCGGGGGCGAGCTGCTGGCGCCGACAGTCGATCTGGTGCGGACATGCGTCGCCCGCGGGGCCCGAGCGGCGGTCGATACGTACGGCCCGGTCTTCAAAGCCATCGTGGACGCCGGTTTGGCTTGGCTGATCTCGCCCAACGTCGAGGAACTGCGCGAGCTGCTCGGTTCGCCGGTCGAGGACGCGCCTGCGGCGCTGGTCGGGGCGGCCCGCGAACTGCTCGACAGAGTCGAAACGGTGCGGATCGGTCGGGGCGAGAGAGGGGCTTTGCTCGTGACGAAGACCGGCGCCTGGACGGGTCGAGCGGCGGGCCGCAATCCCGCCCTGTCCACGGTCGGCTGCGGCGACTACCTTCTGGCGGGGTTCCTGGCCGGGCTTCGCGAGACGGGCGACCCTCGGGCCGGATTGGCCAAGGGGCTCCAGGCCGCCACGGCCCGCGCCTGGGGCTGGTCCGAGGCGATGGACTGGCTTGAGGTCGAAAAAAAGATCGCGGTGGCTGTCGAACCGGTGTAAAATGCCGCCAAAGCGAGGATGTTTCTCGGCGATCCTTGTTTGAGCAGGCGATTGGACCGGGCCCTTTCGGACCCACAATGGAGGTGTAGAAATATGGCAAGGCAAAGACTCGTGACACTTCTGGCGGCCGCATTCTGCGTGGAGGCGATCGTCCTCTCGGCCAACGCTTCGGCGGCCGTGCAGTTGTCCCTCAAGCTCAACAAGGGCAAGACGTTCTACGAGCGTTCGCTGATCGAGCAGAAGATGACCCAGGAGATCATGGGCCAGCAGCAGATCATCAACTTCACCCTGGGGACGATCCAGAAAGCGGACGTCATCGAGACCGACGGCCAGGGGAATATGCGGATTCGTTACACGTACCTGTGGTCCCGGGTCAAGCAGGACGGCCCCATGATGAACGTGGATTACGATTCCGCGAAGCAGACGACCCCGCCGGCGGGCGCCGAGGGCTTCGCGGCCCTGGTGGGCCAGAGCTACTCGATGCGAATCAGCCCCAAGGGCAAGGTCCTGGACGTCAACGGCGTGAAGGAAATGGCCGCGGCGGTCCGTCAGAAGCTGCCGCCCGACGCGGACCCGGCCAACGCTTCCAGTCCTCTGGCCTCGTTCCTCGACGAGCAGGCGGTCCGGGAAATGACCGAGAACGCCATGGCCATCTACCCCGAGAAGCCCGTCGATGTCGGCGCGTCCTGGACGACCAAACAGACCATGAAGCGGGGAATGCCGATGGTCGCGGAAGCCAAGCTGACGTTACAGAAGCAGGAGGGCGGCGTAGCGACGATCGGCCTGACCGGCACGATCAGCCCGGACTCGAGCAGCCCGGTCATGGACATCCAGGGCATGAAGATGAAGGTCGAGATGGCCGGCACGCAGGACAGCACGATGCAGATGAACGAAGCCACCGGCCTGGTCCTGAATCGCAAGGGCAAGCAGGACCTCAAGGGCCAGATCAAGGTCGGCGCCTCCGCCGAGGGCCCGTTCGACATGCAGATCCCGATGACGATGGCGACCACCTTCACGATCGACACGAGCGACAAGATGTGGGAAACGAAGGGGCAGTAAAACGGCATTCATGAGAGTGAGAGCCGCTTCGGACCTTTGAACGGGCCGGAGCGGCTTTTTTTGTGGGGTGCGACCCATTCTTCCGGCGCAGGGCCGGTCTCTTCTGATGGACCGAGGAAGGAACGGACTGATCCGGAATCCGCCGTCCGGCCCGAAGGGCCGCTGCTCGTCCGGACGGCGGGGTTTTTCGCATTGGAGCCACCAGCGTGAGGCGTGCTGCGCACCGGCCAAGCGAGCGTTTCGCTCCCACACCACGTTGGAGGCCCAATGCGGAAAATCTCCCTGGCAGGTCCGTCTCGGACCCACATTCAGCCTCGTGGAGCAGGAACCTCTCTCGTGTGTCTGTGCAGACCCTCTTTGCGGTGTCCGTAAAGGAATCCCGCTATGCGGAGAATCGTGGATGGCCTGTTCGTAGTACGCCCGCAAGGGCATATCGGAGGCAGTTTGAAGTTTGAAGTGTCAAGTTGGAAGCAAGGGAGGACGGTTATCGAACCTCCGCCTTGTTCACTTCACACTTGAAACTTGACGCTTCCATCTTCTCAAGATAACGCCTTGCGGCGTCACTACAAACCGGCTTCATCGTCTTGGATCGAATGTCCATCAGTCGCGCAGACCCAGGATGCCCGAAAATTTGCACGGACGCCCGCGGGCCGGGTGCTTGCCCGTTTCTGCGATGGGGTCGGCCAAATGGGATCGCGGAGCAAAAGGAAGGAACGGACTGATCCGGAATCCGCCGGCTCGCCGCTGCGCGACGGACCGGCGGGCATTTATCGCATTGGGCCAGCAGCATGGGAGCGATGCTGCGCATCGCCTTGCACACCGGTTGACGTCCCCGGCTTCTTCCGAGTTCATGCCATTGGCGCAAAACGCAAGATGTCCTTCGCACGACCGTCCTCGCCCCGGAGGGGCGCTGCGCGCCCGGGGGCGTGCTCTCTTTGCGATTGCTGAGATCGTGATGCCGTCGTGCCGCCAGACGCCTGCGGAGGGGAGGCTGACAGACGCGATGGGTCTAATCAGCTTTGACGAGCAAGTTCGGCAACATGTAGGGTGGGGCTCGCCCCACCGCCTCTTCGATCGGATTCTCGGTGGGGCAAGCCCCACCCTACAACGATCCGCTGCTCCGCCGGATCACCGGTCTTGTTCGTCAAAACCCATCAGGGCCACAGACCTCCCGGGGGTACGGAAGCGGTCATGCGCCCCTTTTTGTGTGCCGCGGGCATAAAAAGATTGACTCAATCCCGCGGGCCCGGTATAGTTCACCAGTTAGGACTGCCTTGTCGAAAGGGGTAGATCGGGGCTCGAAAGGGCCTTTTTGGGGCCAGCAGCATCACGGCATGGCTGGCTCAAGCCTCCGACAAGGCCTCGCCGGACCGCGCCTGGCGCGGTTACCGTGACAAGCAATTGATTATTGATGATGGATTATGGATGATTGAAGAGGCGCGGGCTGCCTTCTGTGCCGACGGTCTTCAAATCATCAATCACCAATAGTAGATCATCAATGACACGGATTACCCGGTGGTGTAATCGGCAACACAGGAGGTTTTGGTCCTCCTATTCCTGGTTCGAGTCCAGGCCGGGTAGTGTTTTTGGGATTTTTGATGTGTGATGGTTGACTGTTGATTTTCGCCGCTTTCGCGGCCGGACACGTGTGGACGCGTGCTCTTCAAATCAACAATCAAACATCAAAAATCGAACTTTTATAGGGCTTTTTCATGACTGACAGAGTGGCGATCTTGTTGGCGGCCGGCGTGAGCAGCCGGATGAACACCAAACTGCCCAAGGTGCTGCACGAAGTGACGGGCCGGCCCATGCTGGCCTACGTGCTCGACGCGTGCAGAAGTGTCGGCGTGGACAAGATTTACGTTATCGTCGGGTTCGGCGCCGATCAGGTCAAAGAGCGGTTCTCCGAGGCCGAGGACGCGGACATCGTCTGGGTGCATCAGCCCAAGCAGTTGGGCACCGCCCACGCGGTGATGTGCTGCCGGGAGCACCTGGAGAACTTCGTCGGCCAGACGCTGGTTCTGTGCGGCGACGGCCCGCTGATCCGGGCCAAGACCCTCCGGACGCTGATCGAGAAGCACGAGGCCGAGCAGTCGGCCGCCACGCTGGCGACCGCCGTGCTGGACGACCCGAGCGGCTACGGCCGCATCGTCCGGGACGCCTACGGCAACATCCAGGGCATCGTGGAGCACAGCGACTGCACGCCCGAGCAGCGGGCGATCAAAGAGGTGAACCCGAGCTACTACCTGTTCAACAACCAGGCTCTGTTCAAGGCTCTGTCGCAGGTCAAGCCGAACAACGTGAAGCAGGAATACTACCTGACCGACGCCCTGTCGGTGCTGATCGCCACGGGCAACAAGGTCGTGGCGGTCACGGCGGTCCGGCCGGAAGAGGCGATGGGCGTCAACAGCCGGGCGCAATTGAGCGTCGCGAGCAAGATCATGCAGCACCGCGTCCAGCAGGAGCTGATGGAGAACGGCGTGACGATCGTGGACCCGGAGAACACCTGGATCGACGCCCGCGCCAAGATCGGCCAGGACACGGTGATCGAGCCGTTCGTGTACATTCACGGGGCCGTGAACATCGGCCGGGACTGCCGGATCGGCCCGTTCGCCTTCCTGAGGGAAGGCACCACGATCGGCGACGACGTCGTGCTCGGCGTCTTTACCGAAGTCAAGAACACCTCGCTGGCCGACGGGGTTCGCGCCCGGCATCACAGCTACCTGGGCGACGCGTCGATCGGACGCCGGGTGAACGTGGGAGCCGGATCGATCACCGCCAATTACGACGGCGAGGTGGTGCACCGGACCGAGGTGGGGGACGACTGCAACATCGGATCGGGCGCGGTCCTGATCGCGCCGCTGGTCTTGACGCCGGGAGCCAACGTCGGCGCCGGCGCCGTCGTTACGCAGGAGAACGCCGACAAAGTCTGTGCGAAGCAGCAGTAGCGATGATCGATGATTTACGATTGACTATTTACTATTTGGCTTCGCCGGCACGTGTCGCCGGCGCGTCCGAATCGTCAATGACAAATAGTAAATAGTAGATAGATCCAAGGGGCCCAGATGTTTTTGAACGACAATCTCAAGATTTTTCCGGGGAGCAGCAATCCGGATCTGGCCGTCGAGGTGTGCCGGTACCTGGGCATACCGATCGGCGGGGCCAAGGTCTCCCGGTTTCCCGATGGGGAAAAGCTGATCCGGATCGAGGACGATGTGCGGGGCCGCGATTGTTTCGTGGTCCAGTCGACGTGCAAGCCGGTGGATGAGCACTTGATGGAGCTGTTGATTTACCTGGATTGCCTTCGCCGGGCCAGCGCCCAGCGGATCACGGCGGTGGTTCCGTACTTCGGGTACGCCCGCCAGGACCGCAAGGACGAAGGCCGGGTGCCGATCACGGCCAAGCTCGTGGCCAACATCATCGCCACGGCCGGGGCCGACCGCGTGCTGGCGATCGACCTGCACGCCCACCAGTTGCAGGGATTTTTCGATATTCCCGTGGATCATCTGACGGGCGAGCTGGTCCTGAGCCGGTACTTCCGGGACAAGCGGATCGAGGACCTGACGGTGGTTTCGCCGGACGTCGGCAACATCAAGACGGCGGCCAAGTACGCGGCTCACCTCGGCGGCGACCTGGCGATCGTCCACAAGAAGCGGCTCAGCGGCTCGCAGGTCCAGTGCGGCGAGTTGATCGGATCGGTCGAGGGCTGTAACGTGCTGATGTGCGACGACATCATCGCCACGGCCGGCACGATTTGCACGGCGGCCGAGCTGGTCAAGCAGCGCGGCGCCAAGAGCGTCCGCGTGGGCGTGACTCACGGCGTGTTCGCCCCGCCGGCCCTGGAGCGGCTCGAGAAGGCCCCGATCGACGAGGTGGTGGTGACCAACACCATCCCGCTGACCGAGGAAGCAAAGAAGATCAAGAAGATCAAGGTCCTGAGCGTAGCGGGGATGCTGGGAGAGGCGATCAAGCGGATTCACCGGGATGAATCCGTGAGCAGTCTCTTCGCCCAGGACGTACCGTGATCAAGTGTGATTTGGCATACAAGTTTATCAGGTGAGGTTTATGGACAAAACGGTAGCTTTACAGGCTGAGTTGAGAGAGCGGATCGGCTCGAAGGCCGCCACGGCGGTTCGCAAGAAGGGCCGCATCCCGTGCATCGTGTACGGCCACAAAGAGCAGCCCGTCGCGATTTCGGTGAACGCCCACGATTTCCTGGAAGGCGTGCACCACGGACACCGTCTGATGGACATCATCATCAACGGCGCCACGGAAAAGATGCTGATCAAGTCCCTGCAGTTCGACCACCTCGGCCGCGACGTGGTCCACGTGGATTTGATGCGCGTCGACGTGACGGAAATGATCAAGGTGGACGTGGCGATCGAGCTCAAGGGCGTGGCCAAGGGCGCGTCCGAGGGCGGCGTGGTCGAGTCGAACACCGACCATATCGAGGTCGAGTGCCTCGCGATCAACATTCCGGAGAAGATCGTCGTGGTCATCAAGGACCTGGGCGTCGGCGAATCGATCAAGGCGGGCGACCTCAAGCTGCCCGACGGCGTCAAGCTCGTGAGCCTGCCGGACACGGCGGTGGTGAGCTGTCGCGTCGTGGCCGAGGCCAAGACCACCGAGCAGATCGAAGCGGAAGCGCCGGCAGTGCCCGAGGTCATTACCGAGAAGGCGCCCAAGGCCGAAGAAGGCGCCGAGGCGTAAGGATGTGCAGCGCCGTGCTGAGCGGAATCGGATCCGATGGCAGAACTCAGACTTGTTGTTGGTTTGGGAAATCCGGGTTCGGAGTACGCCGAGACGCGGCATAACCTGGGCTTCAAAGTGATCGAGGCCCTGGAGACAGCTTTGGGAATCGAGGTCAAACAGCGTAAGTTCAACGCCCGGATCGGCGAAGGGCTCCACGAGGGTGCGAAAGTGATCCTCATGAAGCCCTGGCAGTTCATGAATCGCAGCGGCGAGTCCGTTGCGACGGCCGTGGGGTTTTACAAGCTGGACCTCAGCAACCTGATGGTCGTGATGGACGACCGGGCGCTGGAGCCCGGCGTGATTCGCATCCGGGCCCAGGGCTCGGCGGGCGGCCACAACGGTCTGGCGGACATCATCGAGAAGCTCGGCTCGAACGAGTTTCCACGGTGTCGGGTCGGGATCGGCCAGTGCTCCGGCGCCGAGGCGGTCGGCTACGTGCTGGGCCGTCCGGCCCCCGGCGAGCGTCCGCTGCTGAACGACGCGATTCTCAAGGCCCGCGACGCGGTGCTGTACTGGCTTCGGCATGGTCTGAGCAAGACGATGAATGAGTTCAACAGGGTACAGGAGCAATGACCGAAACGCCCGCCCTGTTGGTTTGAGCGTTGATGTGGAATATTCACAATCGGGAGGTCATAGGTTAACAAATGGCTGCAAAGCGACTATACGAAGGGATGTTTCTGGTGGATTCGGCCCTCGCGACCGCCGACTGGGACGGCACGCTGGCCATGATCGAGAACATCCTCAAGAGAGCGGATGCCGAGATCGTCGCCATCCGCAAATGGGGCGAGCGGAAGCTCGCGTACGACATCGAACGTAAACAACGCGGGACGTACATCCTGGCGTATTTCAAGGCCGAAGGCCGCCGCATCACGGGCATCGAGAAGGACGTGCAACTGTCCGAGAAGGTGATGCGTTGCCTGGTCCTGGGCACCGAGAAGCGGCCGCCCGAGCTGATCGAGGCGGACATCAAGGGCCTGCCGAAGGACGACGTTCCGATCGAGGTGACGCCCGACCGTGACGACACCGAGGATCGCGGGGATCGCCGCCGTCGCGGCGGCCTGAGCGACGTGCCCGGCATCGGCGACTTCGAGGATGGGGGCCGGCCGAGTTATCGCGACCGCGACCGCGATCGCTGACGGCGGGAAGCAGCGACTCTGCGATCTCCGATGTGACCGAAGCGGTCGAGCGCCGAGGAGTTTTGGGTATTGCGTTGCAGACGGCGCGTCGTGCGGGACGCAATACGCAGGATGCAGAATGCACGACGAGCAATGGATGACGTTATGGCAAGTTTCAACAAGATACTGCTGATGGGCAATCTGACGCGGGACCCGCAGCTTTCGTACACGCCCAGCCAGACGGCGGTGGTGGACTTCGGCCTGGCCACGAATCGGACGTGGAACGACCAAAGCGGCCAGAAGCGAGAGGAAGTCTGCTTCGTGGATTGCCGCGCGTTCGGCCGCATGGCGGAGAATATCAACAAATTCTTCAAGAAGGGCCGGCCGATCTTCCTGGAAGGGCGGCTGTCCTTCGATCAATGGACCGGCCAGGACGGCGTCAACCGCAGCAAGCACCGGGTGACGGTGGAGAACTTCACCTTCCTGCCCGGCGCCGGCGGCCCCGGTGGTCCCGGCGGTCCCGGCGGCGGCGGCAGTGGACCGGACCAGCCCGACACGGGCGGATATGACGAGGCCGGACCTTCGAGTCCCGGCCGGCAGGGCGGGCCTGTGCCCGATGAGGATATACCGTTTTAAGCGTTGCCGATGAGGCGATTCGCGGGGCCCTCCCGGCCCGCATGGCTTTTCGCGGCAACTGACGATTGACTTGAAAAATGAGGTAAGATATGGCGATGCGACCAAGAACACCGCAAAGATCAGGACAACAGAGAACCACCACCCGAAGACGGACCGGATTCGCCGGCGCGCGGGATCAGACCCAGTGCCGTTTCTGCCGGGGCAGCGTCAAGTACATCGACTACAAGGACATCGATACCCTGCAGAAGCTGCTGACCAACCGCGGCAAGATCTACTCCCGCAAGCGAAGCGGCAATTGCGCCGGCTGCCAGCGGAAGGCCAAGGCCGCCATCAAGCGGGCCCGTTTCATGGCCCTGCTGCCGTACACGACATAAGCTGCATTGATGATTGATGATGGATGATTGGGAGACGACGCGTCTTCTTCAATGATCCATGATCCATAATCAATAATCAATATGGAATAGTCGATTCCAAGGGGTTTTCGATATGAAAGTATTGCTCTGTGAGGATATCAAGAAGCTGGGATGGCTCGGCGACGTCGTAGAGGTCAACGAGGGCTATGCCCGGAATTACCTGCTGCCCCAGCGTCTGGCGAAGGTCGCCACTGAAGGCAACATCCGCTCCATCGCCGAGGAGAAGGCCAAGCGCTCCGAGCAGCGTTTGCAGGAACGCCGGCGGATCGAGAAGGCCGTCGCGGCGGTCAACGGGGCCGAGGCGGTTCTGGCCGCGAAGGCCAACGAGCAGGGCGTGCTGTTCGGCTCTGTGACCGAGGCCTTGATTGCTGCCAACCTGCGGTCCCAGGGCTTCCAGGTGGCCGATGAGATCGTCAAGCTGTCCGAGCACATCAAGCAGGTCGGCACGCACGAGGTGACCCTGCGGTTTGCGGAGGACCTCACGGCGACGGTGCGCG
>JBDKUU010000262.1:0-1661 GCA_039679525.1 Phycisphaerales bacterium
TCTTCGCCCATGTTGCCGAAGACCATCGACTGCACGTTCACCGCGGTGCCCCACTCGTCCGGGATGTTCTCGATCCGGCGGTAGGCGATGGCTCGCCTGCCGTTCCAGGAGGCGAAGACCGCGTCGACGCCGCCCCAGAGCTGGGCCTGGGCGTCATCCGGGAACTCCTTGCCGAGGACTTCCTTGACCTTGACCTTGAACGAGCCGCAGAGTTCCTTGAGGTCGGCCGCGGTCAGCTCGGTGTCGAGCGTCACGCCGCGAGCCTTCTTCATCCCGTCCATCAGGTGCTCGAGCTGCCGCCGGATGCCCATATCGTCCTTGGGCTCGATGCCCGCGGCCTTCTCCATCACGACGTCGGAGTACATCATGATCAGCCGCCGATAGGCGTCATACACGAACCGCTCGTTGCCGCCGGTGGCCGCGACCATGCCCGGGATGGTCTTACTGGTCAGGCCGACGTTCAGCACCGTCTCCATCATGCCCGGCATCGACTTGCGGGCGCCGGACCGCACGGAAACCAGCAGCGGGCTGGCCGGGTCGCCGAACTTCTTGCCCATGACCTTCTCGACCTTGGCCAGCGCCTTGGCCACTTCCTCTTTCAGGCCCTGCGGATACTTCTTCTTGTTCTGGTAGTAGTACACGCACACGTCGGTCGTGATCGTGAAGCCGGGAGGAACGGGCACGCCCAGGCTGGCCATCTCGGCCAGATTGGCCCCCTTGCCGCCCAGGAGATTCTTCATCTCCGCGTTGCCCTCGCCCTTGCCGCCCCCGAAAAAGTACACCATTTTCTTTGCCATTCCTGCCGTCTCCTTTTATTCAATTTCCGTCCGACTCTGCCGCCCCCGGCCGTCCAACCGATCCCGGCCGATTGCGGAGGTACGGGCACCCCCGACGCGACCTGCCGCGCCCGAGAACCCTGTTACTTGTCAACCACGCAACACCTGTGAAGAACCGCCGGCCCGCCCTGTGATCCGGCGGCGCCAACGATGCTGGGGCAAATAAAGCTCGCGAGTATATCCCCCGCCCGCAACCCTGTCAATCCGCAAAAATCGCGATTTTCAGCACTCCCGCTCGGCGTCGGACCGACGCGTGGGAGCGTAGAAGCGTAGATGCGTAGAAGCGTTCAGAAAGAAGCCACCGCCGGATCGCTTCCCGGGCCCTCATTGACCTCCACGGAGCACCCCATTGACACTATTGACGCGATTGACCCCACTGTCAATAAGGTCAATAAGGTCAATGAGGTCAATAAGGTCGCGATGCTGCTCTCTCTGGATGCCGTAACAGTGAAGCGTCTCCGCGTCGCTCCCACGCGGCGTCCCGCCGCTCCGTGTAGGGTGCGTATCACGCACCGTCTTCCTGAGTCTGAACCTCCGCCCCGGCCGTCTGCCGCCGGCACAAACGCCCGATAACCCAAACGACCACCGCCCCGTAGACCGCGCACAGGCCGATCAGCGGATAGATGAGCTGCGGAATCGCGTTCAGAACCCCCTCGGAGAAATACGCCTGTGCCCAGCATAAGGGCGCCATCCCCAGGCACGTCCCCGCCATCACCTTCCAGACCGGGATTCCCGCCAATCCCGCCGCGTACGACACGAGGTCCGACGAAGTCAGCGGATTGATGCGGAGCAGCAGAATCACCCAGAGCCCCGCCCTGGTCAGCT
>JBDKUU010000263.1:0-1832 GCA_039679525.1 Phycisphaerales bacterium
TCTATTTCCGCCCGCACAAGAAATGGTACCTGGTCTTCCAGTCGCAGCAGCCGCAGTATTGCACCACCGACGACATTTCCAGGCCGGAGACCTGGACCAGGCCGCAGAACTTCTTTGAGAGACTACCAGCAAGTGCCCCCAGGCTCCCGATCGACTACCATGTGATCGCTGACGACACGCACGTCTATCTGTTCTTCACCGGCGACAACGGCTGCTTCTATCGCAGCCGGACCCGGATCGAGGATTTTCCCAAGGGCATGAGCGACCCGGAGATCGCCATCCAGGACAGCCGAAACAACCTCTTCGAGGCGAGCATCACCTACAGGATCAAGGGCACGAACACCTATCTGACGCTGATCGAGGCGTTGAGCCCCGCACGGTACTATCGCGCCTGGACCTCCGACCGCCTCGACGGCACATGGACGCCTGTTCCCGATGCCGACACGTGGCAGAAACCCTTCGCAGGGATCAACAACGTCACATTCGAAGACGGCGTGATGCCTTGGACCCGGGACATCAGCCACGGAGAGATGATTCGCGACGGGTATGACGAGACGATGACCCTCGATCCCAACAACCTCCAACTGCTCTTCCAGGGTCGCGACCCGGCCAGCGGCGGGCGATACGAGCTGTTGCCCTATCAACTGGGTCTCCTGAAGCGGGACCGTTCCGAGAAGTGAAACACACGCTTTTCTTGCATGGAGTCGCCCGTGAATTCCGCTTTCCATGTTGTCTCTCGCAATGCCGTCCCGGCGCTGGCCGTGGGCATGGTCTTCACCGCTTCCCCCCCTCGCCGCCGACCCCGGCAAGATCGTCGTCCAGGCCGACAAACCCGGGGCCAGAATCAATCCGCGGCAATTCCATTACGGTCATTCGTTTCAAGACGAAAGGGGCTTCATTATCGGGAAGGAAATGGTACTATCCCTGCAGATGAACCAGAAGATCCAGTTCGAGACGTAAGGAGTTAGATATGCAAGACGAATCGCAAGGACTCTCCCCTGGCGGAGAAGCCAGCTACAGCCTGGGCACAGCCGCCGTCGATCTGCGAGCACAATCGCAGAAGCTCTCTGTTGTGGAGAAGGTCGGCTTCAGCCTCGGCGATGCTGCGTCGAACATCTTCTTTCAGACTTTCATCCTGTTCATCACGATCTTCTACACGGACGTGTTCGGCCTGTCCGCAGGGTCGGTGGCCTTGATGTTCCTGATCACCAAGATCTGGGACGCGGTCAACGATCCGATCATGGGCATGATCGCCGACCGCACCGAAACGCGGTGGGGGAAGTTTCGGCCCTATTTGCTGTGGTTTGCCATCCCGTTCGGCATCCTCGGCGTGCTGACGTTCACGACGCCCGATTTCAGCCCCGCGGGCAAACTGATCTATGCGTATGCGACCTACACGCTGCTAATGATGGCCTACACGGTCGTCAACGTGCCCTATTCGGCGCTGATGGGCGTGATGACGCCGAATTCCAACGAGCGCACCGTTCTGTCGTCCTTCCGGTTCTTCGCCGCCTTCCTCGCCACAATGCTGGTTCAATACTCCGTGCTGAGAATGGTCGAGTGGTTCGGGCGAGGGACTGCGGCCGTGGGGTGGCGATGGGCCATGACGGTGCTGTCCTCCCTGGCGGTGGTTCTCCTCTTCATCACCTTCGCCACGACGAAAGAGCGCGTACACCCTCCCAAGGGACAGAAGACCTCGCTGAAACAGGACCTGGCCGACCTGTTCACCAACGTACCCTGGGTGCTGATCGGGAGTGCAACGGTTTTTCAGCTCATCTACATCTGCATGCGGGGAGGGGCCATCGCGTACTACTTCAAGTACTTCGTCAAGG
>JBDKUU010000264.1:0-3799 GCA_039679525.1 Phycisphaerales bacterium
GCTCGCTCCGTGGATAGCGATTCCGCCCAATACGTTCGCCTCGGGACACGCCTTGATAAAATCCTGTTCGCTGCGGCCCATTCCGCTACCCTCGTGGGTGCAAAATGGGACCATGGTCTTTCCGGCAAATTCATAGCTTTCCAAGAACGTGTAAACCGGCATGGGCATCGTTCCCCACCAATTCGGATAACCCAAGAAGACCACGTCGTATGACTCCATATGTTCGACTCGTCCCGTCAGCTTCGGCCTGGCCTTGGAACGCAGTTCGTTCTTGGCCACTTCCGTCGTTCCTGTATAGTCTTTGGGATAGGCTGTGACAGGTTCGATATGGAACAGATCGCCGCCCACGATCTTCTGGATCATGTTGGCGACGACTTCGGTGTTCCCGACTTCCAGATCGGCGATCCTGCCGCTGACGTAGTTTTGTCCCTTTCGTGAGAAAAAGGCTATCAGGATTTTTTTATGGGCTAAGTCCATGACGAGGTCCTCCTTGGCCGCGTGGAGCAGCGGGCTCCTGCGGGATGCTCATCGAGGAGCAAGCTCGCCGTACCAATAGGCGGCGGTCACTCCCCCATCCATGAGGATGTCGCTGCCGGTGATGAATCCGCCGTCCGAACCCATGAGCAGCGCGCCGACCGCTCCCACCTCGTCGGGAGTGCCGGCGCGTCCGGCCTCGGACACCTCGATCATACGCCGGTATCCTTCGCCTCGCGGCCCGGCCAATTCGTCCTTGGTGAGCGGGGTGATAATGATGCCCGGGCTGATCGTGTTGACCCGTGCACCACGCTTGCCCCAGCGAACCGCTTCGGCCATGACGCGCAGCGAGTTCCCGCGCTTCGCGATCTGATAAGCGTGAAGTGAATCCGTCACCTGGTCGGGCTGAAGGAAGGAAAGGCCGAGCAGCTCCTCCACGGGTGTCGTGGCCAAGGCTTTATTCTGTTCGACGGTGAGCGGGGGGAGTCGATGCCCGGACTGCGACGCGATGACGACGCCAGCGCCTCCACGGGCGATGACATGGCCGAACTCTTCCAGCACGAGAGCCGTGCCATACAGATCGACCTTGAGGATCGTCGCCGGCGAGGCCTGCGTCGGCGAGACGCCGGCCACATGGATAAGTCCGGTGACGTCGCCAAGACCTGTGGCCGTCTTGACGAGCGCCTGTACGGCCTCGCGCGAGGACGCGTCGACCGTCGCGACGCTCACCTCGTATCCCGCGTTCCCCAGGACCTCCGCCGCCGCATGGGCGTTGTCCGGCCGCATATCGGCCAGCAGGACGTGCTTGCCTACGCCGACCCGCCGGGCGATGGCTTGACCGATCTGGCCTGACCCGATGACGACAACGACGTTTCTCATGCCCATTCCCTGCGCCCTTTTCCCTAAAGCGTGATCAGCTCGTACCGGTCATGGCCCATCTTCAGCTCTTTCATGCACGACAGCTGTCGCAGGGCCTTGCGGGATTCAACGCGTTCTTTAAGGTCGTGAAGCTCCGCTTCGGGCAGCTTGTACACCATGTCGATGGAAGCTTGTTCGACGGCCAGGATATCGGCGGAGGCCAGGATGCCCAAGTTGCGCGCCTTGACCGGCGCGGCGTCGACGCCGGCGCAGTCGCAATCCACCGACATATTGCGCAGCACGTTGATAAAGACGATCCTTTTGCCGAAATGATCGATCGTGGCTTTCGCCGACTCCACCATATTCTCCATGAAGGGCTCGCCTTTCAGCCAGCTCGCATAATTATCGTTATCAGGCGCGGCGTGGACCATCTTTTTGCCAACGGCCCCGTCCGCGCAACCGATGGCAATATTCTTCAGCGAGCCGCCGAAGCCGCCCATGGCATGCCCTTTGAAATGGGTCAGCACCACCATCGAGTCGTAGTCCAGCATGTGCTTGCCGACCGACATCTCCTTGAAATGCCTTCCTCCTCTGATGGGGATCATCACCGCCCCGTCCTCGTCCATGATGTCCACCGGGCAGAAATCCCACCCATTGATCTTGATGGTCTCCCGATGTTCCGCCGTCGTATACCTCTTGCCCTTGTACAGGGTATTGGTTTCCACCAGGTTGCTGTTGGGAATATGCTGCTGTAACGCTTTCACCATTTCCCGCGGCAGGATATTGGGGCCGTGCGGCTCGCCGGTGTGCAGCTTGATGGCGACCCTGCCTCTGATGCCTTTCTCGACCTGGGAGTAGATCTTCAGCAGTCCGTCGGCGCTGATTTCCGGCGTGAAGAAGACCTGGGCTTTATCGTACGGCGCGGCAAGAGCGCCGCTCAAACTGGCCGGATCGATGGCCGCAACCGTGCCCAGCGCGATAGCGCTATCCTTTAGGAATTCCCGTCGTGAAACGTAGGTCCGCATGTTTTTTCTCCGTTTGAGATGATCAGACATCGTAATGCCCTGCCTTATGAACGATCATATGATAAGCCTAAGGGAACTAAGCCAGGTAGACCAATCCTCTTGAAATCTTGCCTATTCGTCCGCTGGCGGCGACAAATGTTGCGCCCGGCAATGACGCCTGGTAGTATACAAGTATGCCCACATCAGCAAACATACAGGCTCCGAGCCGCCGGATTGAGCGGAACGGCTACGAAATCGCGCTCGAGGTCCTGGGCAAGAGCATTGCCCGATGGACCGAGAAAGGCGACTACCATACAGCCGCGATCCCGGCCTTGTCGCTTCATCGGCGTGATGAACCGAGTCCGCCGACCACCATCCTGTATGAACCTCGCGTCTGCCTGATCGCGCAAGGGGCTAAACGCGTGCGGCTCGGGGATGATACGTTTATCTATGACGCGCAGCACTATTTGATCACGTCCGTGGATCTGCCCACTGTGGTGCAGATCATTACGGCCAGCCGGGAGAAGCCCTACCTGGGACTTGTCTTGAATCTCGACCAGCACGAGATCTCGCAGCTGATGGTGGACAGCCATCTTCCCCCGCCGCGACCTCAACAATCGACCCGCGCTATGGCGACCGGCCAGGTCACGTTACCGCTGCTCGCCGCCTTTCAACGGTTGATCGATTTGCTTGCGGATCCGGAGGATATTCCCATCCTCGCACCGGTCATCCAGCGGGAGATCTTCTACCGTTTGCTGGTCGGCGATCAAGGGGCCCGGCTGCGCCAGATGGCCTCTGCGGGAAGTCAAGGCCATCAGATCGCGCGGGCGATCCATTGGTTGAAGGGCAACTTCGCGCGTCCTTTGCGTATCGACGAACTCGCTGGCCAAGTCCACATGAGTACCTCGACCTTCCACCATCATTTCCGAGCCGTGACGGCCATGAGCCCCCTGCAATACCAAAAATGGTTGCGCTTGAACGAGGCCCGGCGGCTGATGCTCTCCGAGAATCGGGATGCGGCAACCGCGGCGTTCCAGGTCGGCTATGAGAGCCCTTCCCAGTTCAGCCGCGAGTATGGCCGCCTGTTCGGCGCGCCTCCATTGCGCGACGTCGCGAGCTTGCGTCGATCGACCCCTTCGAAGACCGATTAGGCGCCCGGCAGGAATCGGAGAGCGCGCCTGGAGGGACTCGAACCCCCGACCCGCTGCTTAGAAGGCAACTGGCCCATTTCCCTAATTGGTGTAGGATGAGCGTATTACGAGCTCGTTCTTAGAGGGGGTGCTCAGAATTTTGCACACGAACGCCCGCGAGAGTCTTCATTTCGCGGAAGACCGACACTTCACGAGGCTGCCCGACGGCCCCCGAGCCGGAGAGCCCTTCGTGCTCGGCTACGGCCCCAGACTGCTGGCCGCGGTGAGCCGCACCTTCGCCGCCCCCAATTGGCCGGCGACCTTCGCGGATCT
>JBDKUU010000265.1:0-3810 GCA_039679525.1 Phycisphaerales bacterium
TGGTTATCATTGTGCAAATAGGTGCCGCTCGACGAGCGCTTCGTAACGCTTTTTTTGTCGCTCGAGCGATTTTTCTTTCGTCGGTCGCACAGACGCTACAATCGTCATTTTTACACCTGATTGCCGCATACCCCCAGATCTCGGCTGTCTGTCGGAATGTGCAAGAATCCTCAGGGCCGTTTCCGTACTACGTAGCGACCGGCGTTTCTGCTCGCTCATCTCATCGATTATACCATACTTATTCAGCAGATTGCTCGCTAAAGCGGGAGGTTTCACGCGTCGATAGACCTAACTCCACAGGGGTCATGGAGACCCTGCCCAATGACGACGCTGACAAGATATTACCGGGTGTAGAAGGGATCGCGGCAAGAGTCAGTCCTGCCCTCCGGCGGGAAATCCCGCGGCTCATCGCCCTTTGAAACCCTTGGAAAGGGCAAACGATGTCCGAGTCCGTCAACATCCCGGCTTCCAGCGCCGGCGCCACCAGTGCGCGAGTCATCACAATCGTCCATACCCAGAGCATCAAGGACGCAGCCGCCAAGATGCTCGCCCACAACGTGGGTTGCCTGATCGTCGTCGACGATCGCGACAAGTTCATCGGGCTGGTCACCGAGCGGGATATCGCCCGCCATGTCGCGGTCAGCCCCGATTCCGGCGCCGGCATCTGCATTCGCGAGATCATGACCGGCCGCGTCGTCTCCTGCCCGCCGGGGATCGCCACCAGCGAAGCGACCCGGATCATGATGGCCCACCGCATTCGCCATCTGCCCCTCGTCGAGAACGGCAACGTCGTCGGCATCCTGTCCGCCCGCGACATCATGTCCCAGCAACTGATCGAGGACCGGGCCGCCGCGGAAGAGGTGGCCATGCTCTCCAAGTGCCTTAAGAGCATAGACTTAAGCGAAGCTGCGGAGATCGTCGCGGCCGAGGCCCCCAAGCTCTTCGATGCCTGCAAGTCCGTCCTGTGCCTGTACCCCGGCGCAGACCGCACCCGCGAGCCCGAGCTGATCAGCTCCAATCGCTGCCCCTGCGTCGGCGGTCACATCATGGGTCCCAACAACATCGAGACCATCTCGACGCAAGGCAGACCCGAGGGCGCCGGGCCCCTCGACAGCCATTTCGACAGCCAGATCCCGGCCGAATGCGCCCGGTGCGGAGGCAAGCCGCCTCGAGTGGTCCTGCCGATGGATATCCACGGCCTGCCCGAGTTCGGCTCCGGCAAGGAGAAGCGGCTCGGCGGCTTCCTGTGCATGTGCGGCATGCCCGTCTCGAGCCTGGCCAGCCGCGAACTGATGCAGTACAAGGCCAAGCTGACCCGCGAGATCCTCGTCGCCCATCTGACAAACGCGACGCGATATCAGCAGGCGAGGCTGACCTCGCTGACCGACGCCCTGACAGGGGTCGGGTCCCGCAAGCTGCTTGAGGACAAGCTCCACGAAGAGCACGACCGCGCCATCCGGTACAAGCGTCCGTTCTCGGTGGCGATCATCGACCTCGACCATTTCAAGATGATCAACGACACCGTGGGGCACGCCGTCGGCGACGAAGCGATTCGCAAGCTGGCAGAATGCGTTCGCCAGGAGAAGCGCGGTCCCGACGTGTTGGCCCGGTACGGCGGGGACGAATTCGTCCTGCTGCTGCCTGAGTCCAACGCCGATGAAGCCCGGGCGCTGCTGGAACGAGTGCGTTTGAGAGTACGCGAAATCAGCTTCGACGATGTCGACAAGAACAAAACCGTCGCGGCGCAGACCAAACCCTCGGAATTCCTCCAATCGAATGTTGGCGACGCCGGCGTTCAATTGTCGATCAGTTGCGGGGTCGCCGAGAGCATGCTCGACTCGACGGAGATCGCCGGAGACGTCATGCGGCGGGCCGACATCGCGCTGTATGAAGCCAAGAATGCGGGCCGAAATTGCGTCAAGGTCTGGTGCCCGGAGATGAACCGGGTGGCCAGCGCCAGCGACATCGAGATCGAGCGGATCCGAAAGCTCCAGAGGCGGATCATGGGCCTGTCGGAAAAGGCTGAGAAACTGTTCATGGAGAGCATCTGGAGCCTCGTCCAGGCCCTCGAAGCCAAGGACACCTACGCCCGCCGGCACTCCGAGAACGTGACGGCCTATGCCATCGGCATCGCCCGCACGATGGAGCTGGGACCCAAGTACGTGGACCTGATCCGCCGGGCGGCCATGATCCACGACATCGGCAAAATCGGCATCCCCGACGCGGTGCTGTTCAAACCCGATCACCTCACCGCGCACGAACGGCGGATCATCGAGCAACACCCTCTGATCGCCGTGCGAATCCTCGAGAAGATGAGCTTCCTGGAGAACGAGATCGCCATCATCCGGCATCATCACGAGAAGTGGAACGGCCAGGGCTATCCCGACGGTCTGGCCCGCACGGCCATTCCGCTGGGCGCCCGCGTGATCGCGGCGGCGGACGTGTTCGACGCGCTGACCTCCAGCCGGGCGTACCACGCCTCCCGCTCTGTGCACGAAGTCCTGGCCATGCTCAAGGACTCCTCCGGCTACGAGTTCGATCCCGCGGTGGTCGCTGCAATGACCGCGTGGGTCGAATCGATCGCCAAGGACGCCGGCGGCGCGGTAGATCGGCTCACGGTCGACGAGCTGCTCGGGGCGTGCGAAACCATGATGGCGGACCATGCAGATACAGCGTTCGGCGGCATGGAGGCCCATGGGCAGACGGCCCTTGCGGACAGCGCGGTCCATGCGGGTTCGTAAAAGTCGTATGCAGTTGCCCCGGCCGAAAGGCCCGGTATAATTCTCCTGTCACGATCCGGCGTTTGTTTCAGGAGAAGACTATGGCCCTTGACAGCGTCAATCGCAGGGAATTCCTCGGCCTGACCACCGCGGGCATCGCCGGCGGCGTGTTGGGCCTGAACGCGTCCGCCTCCTCCGCTCGCTCCGACTCGCAGGCGTGGGACCCGCAGAAACCGTTGATCTGCACCGGTCGGGCCCTCGTCGTCCAGCCGGTGCTGATGTACCAGGTGGCCCAGAAGAGGCCTGCCACATCCTGGAAATCCTGGGGCGGCGTCCAGAGCGACGAAGCCGCCGCGACCGAGGCGCAAAAGATCGACGGCGAGCTTCAGGCCCTGTGCTCGCAGGCGCAATTCCCGCTGAAAGTCCTGCCGACGGTCAAAGTCAAATCGGTCGCCGAGGCGGGCAAAGTCCACGAGAGCGAATACGATGCGGTGATCGTCTGCGCCGCCTCAGGCTCCGGCGAGCTGCTCAAGGCCTGTTTCACGCCGAAGAAGGACAAGGACACGATCGTCTTCGTCCGCCGCAGCTCCGGCCCCGCGTATTACTGGTTCGAGGCTCTGAGCACACGCTATCTGAGCAGCGCGAGCGACGAATCTGACGCGCCTGCGGGGCACGCTATTCATGTCGACGACGTCGTTGTGGACGAGGCCGACGAATTGCTCTGGCGGCTTCGCGCCCTGTATGGAATGAAAAACTTGCTCGGCGCCCGAATCGTCGCGCTGGGCGGGCCGTGGGGAAAGTACTCGCCCGAGGCCCCTGCCGTCGCCCGCGAGAAGTTCGGCATCGAGATCGTCGACGTGTCCTATGAGGCCGTGACGCCGCGGATCAAAGCGGCCCTGGAGAGCCGCGAGAAGATGGCCGCCGCCCGGGAATGGGCCCAGGCGTACCTGGCCATGCCCGGCACGACCCTGGTCACGACGAACGAGTTCGTGGTCAACGCCTTCATGCTCTACGGCGTCTTCAAGGATCTGATGCGGGAGAACAACGCCGCCGCCTTCACGATCCGCAACTGCATGAGCACGATCATGCC
>JBDKUU010000266.1:0-19553 GCA_039679525.1 Phycisphaerales bacterium
CTCCGCAGGGGCCATTCCCCGCCCCTCAAGCATCCATCGTAGTTCGACCGGCTCGCGTCAGGCTCTCTTTGCCGCAGTCCCGCAGGGTCTTGACGTCGCCCGAACGCGTCCGGCCGCTTCTGACAAATGACCGCTCGCTAGAAGCCGGGCCCCGTCCGAAATGCGCTTCGAACGGGCGGCCTGTACGGGATCCGAATCGGAACCCGGGAACTCAGAGCCTCCACGCGAGGACTGGTCCCATCCTGGGCCGCGACAGTATCGTCCGACACCAGGGTGGTCTGGAGGGTGAACGGGTCGAACACGCTCACGGATTGCCCCAGAACTCCCGTGGCGGCCTGGTCCCCCGGCATCCGGAGCGCCGCAAGCGAGAGGGAGCCCATCGTGCCCAAGAGGACACACACGATGGACCCCATCAGCATCAGTCTCTTGATGTCGAGCTGTTCCTTTCTTCTTTTCATGTAGACTCCTTTCTCTTGCTTTCCTGCGCCGACATGGGCGCCGAGCGCGATATCCATCTGACCCTGCGGACTTGCCCCGCAGATCACGGTCCGTGTGACGACAATCCGGTCGGAGCCTGTTGCGGCAGTGCGCCGGGCGCCTCGGCCGCGGCAGATTCCACCCTGTCCATGTATTGCTGAACAGCCCACAGCGTCTGCAACAATTCCCCGCCGTAGGTGTAGTAGCTCGATCCGATTCTGGACAGATGCTCGAACACTCTCCCGTCCGCGTCGCTCGCCTGCAGGAGGACCCCATGGGCCGCCTCGATGGCTTTCCTCAGTCTCTCGGCATCTTCCCCCGTTCGGCCCGACGCGGCCGCCACGAGTCCGAGCGTTCCGAAGATCGCATCCTCCGTCCAGCCGCCTGCCAGGACATCGGTCTGGCTGTCCGGGTGCTCGAAATGCCAGTAGAAACTGCCCGCGAACGGTTCGCCCTCGGGGATTTGATGGCTCAGCAACAACTCCGGCAGGTCCTTCAGAGCCACGCCGCTCCAGTAGGAGCCGCTGTCGACAGAATCCACGAGAGTGTCCCCAAGCTCACCGGTCTGCGCCAGAGCCCATGTAGCCACGCCGAGCGCCTGGACCGGATAGTTCGATCGATCGTCCACCGAAGCCAGGCAACGAATCAAAGCCGTCCGCCAGATTTCCTTGTCCGCGTCGTCGACGTAGTAGGCCGCCACCGTATGGTGCGCGAGGTAGAACACGTTGTTCGACGGATCGCCTTGCGTGAGAAGGTTGATGTATTCGGGCGTCGTGATGCCGCCCGGCGAGTGCAGATTCTCGTAGAACCTGCTCAAGGCCGCGCGCCAGGCGTTCTCTTTGGGATTCTCCGACAATTCACTGAGGCCCGCGAGCGCATAGGCTTCATCCCCCAGCAAATGCCCCGTGGAACCGCCGACCCAGAGAATGTATGTGCCGCCCAACTCCGCGGCTTGCAGGTAAGCGGAATCGCCGATCCACTGATACGCGCAGACCACGCCCGTGGTTGGCGGACCGGCGAAAGAGGGCTCCGACGGCCACATGCCCGTCCTGGCGCCATCCTTGATCTGGCTCTGCTCCAGACAGAAGGCCACTCTGTTCGCCACGTCCATTGCCGCCGGCGCCGCTCGCGACGTCTGAGCGAAAGACCCGGCAATCGACAGAATCGCCGCCCCGACCCATAGAGCCGGCGCGATCCTGTTCTCCCTGCGCCCGCCCCAGGCCGTGTGTCTCCACAGTCGCATCTTCGCATGCGAGCCGAACGCCCGCGAGGAAAGAGAGCCCGCCCTCTTCCGTGTTTCCATCGCAATCTCCTCTGCATGGAACATGTTGCCACACACTCCTTTCTGCGATCCATCTGAGTCAGCATCGTCAACACATCTTCACGCGGCGACGCAACCGGGTTTTGCAGCGTCGCCTTGTCCTCGGCAGACCCCGTCACGCCTCGGACGATTGCAGCGATCCCCAACGGGCGCCGCATCTTCAGCCTGTTCTATTCCCTCTTCCTTCAGTCTGCGCATCCGGATCACGCAGCGAGTCTGTCGTCTTTCGCCATGCTTTCTTTCGAGGCGCAGACCCGTGGAGCGAGCGGGAGGCATCACATCCCGCAGCACTATCGGCAGTTTATTCCCCCACACTTTCCCCGTGCGGCCAAGCGTTGCTTTCTCCCCTCACTGAGGATTCGAGCGAGGCATAAGAGTCTTTCGTTCCTGCCCCGCGTGATGACTCGGTGGTTCACGAGAACACACCCCCCGGTTCACGCCACGGGCCCCAGGCCCGTGCGATGATGACCTTCAAATACACGCAGGCGAAATGCTCGTCAATCAGTAAATATACGTATTCTGAATACATTTTATTCGTTATCATCAAATACATCGCCGTTGGGCATCGACCTGACAGCCAGGCGACCCGGCCCAGAACCCCTCACACATATTGCCGACACAAAATCAGGGTTTTACGCATAGACAGCGTTCCTGCGGTTGCATACTGTCACACACGGCTGGTGAGTCATGGACGCCTGTGCAGACAGAAGGGAGGACTCCATTGTTTGGGAGAATTCTGCGTCGGTCGAAGAGTTGCACACGGAACAAAGGAACTTCGCATGGCGGCTCCGTCCCCTTGTTCGAACCGCTGGAGCCCCGGGTCCTCCTGACCGCGGACCCACTGGGCCTGTCTTCTCCGTCCCCGCTCCAGAGTCCCGTTCAGGAATTCGTCGTTCCTCTGTCGGCGGCGGATATCCGAGAGGCGAGTTCCCTGTCCGCGGATGGCGGGCCGGTCGTCACACAGGTCGTGTTTGTAGACTCGGCTGTGTCGGACGGCAAAGGGTTGATGTCCGGGCGGTCGCCGAATGACTGTGGCGCAACCCGCGTGGTCTATCTCGATGCGAGTCGCGACGGCGCCATGCAGATCGCGGAGACCCTGGCGGAATATCACGACCTCGCCGCGATTCATATCCTCTCTCATGGCGACAGCGGCCGCCTTCTGCTGGGCGATGCTGTCGTCGACGTGCAAACCCTGGGACAGTACGGCCGCGAGTTGAAGGCCTGGGGAGCAGCGCTTGCCGAGGAGGGCGATCTGTTGCTCTACGGATGCAACGTGGCCCAGGGCGCCGCAGGCGTCAGCTTCCTGGACCGGCTCGCCACGCTCACCGGCGCGGATATCGCCGCCTCAGACGATCCGACCGGCGGAATCTCGGCCCATGGCGACTGGAATCTGGAGTCCACGCGAGGATCGATCGAGGCCGTCTCCGTCTTGAACGCCTCGACGGCAGAGGACTATGCGTGCACCCTCCAGTTCACCGTGGCTGTGCTGCCGGACACGCAGAAGTACTCGGAGCAACAGTTGCAGCCGTTCTTCGATCAGACGCAGTGGATCGCGAACAACGCGGACTCGGAGAACATTGCATTCGTCTCCCACGTGGGCGACGTGGTCGAAAACGGGGCCCAGTACGAAAGCGAGTGGGTCTTCGCGGACGCCGCGATGGACATTCTCGACGGGACGGACATCCCCTACTCCGTCACGATCGGCAACCACGATTACGACATCGCGGGCACCCACTCGACCGTCAACCGGTTTGCCGGCCTGGACGCCGCGGGCAACGTGGATCCGCTGCTGGTCGACAAGTCGTTCGGCCCGTCGCGCTACGAAGGAGAGAGCTGGTTCCTCGGCGCGTCCGATGACCTGCTCAACTATTGCCAGATCTTCACGGCCGACGGACAGGATTACCTTCATATCAACCTGGAATGGGAACCTCGGCTCAGCTCCGTCGAATGGGCACAGCAGCAAATCGACGCCCATCCCGAACTGCCGGTGATTCTCTCCACGCACTATTTTATCGATCCCCTGGTCGACGGCCATTTCCTGACCACCTATTCGGACGACGGACTCAACGGGGAGGAGCTCTTTCAGGCTCTCGTCTATCCCAATCCGCAGATCTTCATGGTTCTGAGCGGCCACAACACGGAATGGCACGAGGTCTCGACCGACGAGGCCGGATTCCAGGTGATCGAAATCATGACGGACTACCAGTCGAGAGCGAACGGCGGCAACGGCTGGATGCAACTGATCGGTTTCGACCCGGACTTGAACCGCATCGACGTGCAGACTTACTCCCCGACGTTGGATCAATTCGAACTCGACGGCAACAGCCAGTTCTCGTTCGACTTCGATTTCGACCAGCGGTTCAATTTCCTCCAGGCGCCCATGGCCACTCTCGCAGAACCCGTGGACCAGGGGCCGAACGACAAAGACCCGGCCTATGACGCTGTCCTCGTCAACACCGAACAATCGTGCTTCCGCATCCAACTGATGGACGCGAACGACGATATCGACGACACGACGGTCACCGGTCAGACCGCGGTCATCCGGAAGAACGATGTCGTCCTGACGGAGTCCGTCGACTATTCCTTCAGTTATGACTCCGCCACGGACCGAATCGCAATCACGCCGATCGGCGGCTCCTTTGGCGACGGCCTCTACGAGATCGCGCTCAACAGCGGAACTGCCAGAATCGCGGATGTGGGCGGGCATGAACTGGCTACAGATCTCCTGACCGTGGAGATCGACACTTCCATCCCGCAGACAGCCGTCTTCCAGCAAGGGGTCAACGGATACGCCGGCACGCTAGACACCTACGTCCGCGGCAGCGCCGCGACCAGCGAATTCAGCACGTCCCCATCGATCACCGTCGACGCCGAGAACAGCGGCAACCCCGTCCACGGCCTGCTGCGATTCGACAATCTCTTCGGCAGCGGGCCCGGGCAGATCCCCGCGGGATCTCAGATCTCTTCCGCCCAACTCGAATTGACGGTCACCGATCCCGGCAACGCCCTCAAATTCCATCGCATGCTCCGCGACTGGGTCGAAACCGAAACCTGGAACTCCCTGGTCACGGGCATCCAGGCCAACGATATCGAAGCAGTCAGCGCCCCCGACGCCACCACGCCGGAAGTCGCCATGGGCAAACTGACGATCGACGTGACCGCCAGTCTCATCGCCTGGGCGAACAACCCCTCCGCCAATTTGGGCTGGGCCATCCTGCCCACCGCCCCCAACGGCGTCATGTTCGACTCCTCCGAAGGAACTGCCCCGCCCAAACTGACCGTCACCTTCGGCGGGACCGTCGTCGACACGACGCCGCCCAGTGGAACGCTCATCGCGCCCCTCGATCAAGGGCCCAACGACCGCGATCCGATCGAGGACGCGGTCGTCGTCAATACGACGCAGCCATACTTGTGCATCCGCCTGGAGGACCAGGGTCAAGGCATCGACGATGCGACGGTCACCGGTCAGACCGCGGTCATCCGGAAGAACGGCGTCGTCCTGGCGGAATCGGTCGACTATTCCTTCAGTTACGACGCCGCCACGGACCTGATCACAATCACGCCGACCGGCGGCCCTTTCGGCGACGGCCTCTACGAGATCACGCTCAATGACGGAGCGGCCAAGATCGCCGACGTGACCGGCAACAGTCTCATCGCGACGACTTTCAGCATTCAGATCGACACCTCGATTCCCGTCCCGCAGACAGCCGTTTTCCAGCAAGGAGCCAACGGATACGCCGGCTCCCTCGACACCTACGTCCGCGGCAGCGCTGCGACCAGCGAATTCAGCGCCGCCACGTCGATCACCGTCGACGCCGAGAACAGCGGCAAGCCTGTCCACGGCCTGTTGCGGTTCGACAATCTCTTCGGCAGCGGACCCGGCCAGATCCCTGCGGGATCTCAGATCTCTTCCGCCCAGCTCGAACTGACGGTCACCGATCCCGGCAACGCCCTCAAGTTCCATCGCATGCTCCGCGACTGGGTCGAAACCGAGACTTGGAATTCCCTGGTCACGGGCATCCAGGCCAACGATATCGAAGCGGCCAGCATCCCCGACGCCATCACGCCGGAAGTCGCCATGGGCAAACTGACGATCGACGTGACCGCCAGTCTCATCGCCTGGGCGAACAACCCCTCCGCCAATTTGGGCTGGGCCATCCTGCCCACCGCACCCAACGGCGTCATGTTCGACTCCTCCGAAGGCACCGCCCCGCCCAAACTGACCGTCACCTTCACCACCGCCTCTGCGAACAATCCGCCGGCCGTGGCTCTGGCCAATACGGTTGAGACGCTGCCAGAGAACGCCGATACGAGCAGTCGGATCAAGGTCGCAGACATCGTGGTCACGGATGATGGGTCGGGGACAAACCTCCTGAGTCTTGCCGGGACCGACGCGGCCCTGTTTGAAATCGAAGGGACGAGTCTGTATCTTAAGGCCGCTGCGATCCTCGATTACGAGCAGAATCCCACGTTGGACGTGGCCGTCTCGGTCGATGACCCGGCGGTTGGGGCCAGCCCGGACGCCGCGGCCGCGTTGACCATCGGCATCGCCGACGTCAACGAACCGCCCATCGTGGCTTTGGCCAATACGGTCACGGCCCTGCCGGAGAATGTCGATACGAACGTCCGAATCAAGGTCGCCGACATTGTTGTGACCGACGACGCTCTGGGCACGAATCTCTTGAGCCTGGCGGGAACCGATGCAGACTTGTTCGAGATCGACGCCAACGCCCTGTACTTGAAAGCCGCTACAGTACTCGACTCCGGCGCCAACCCTGTTCTCGACGTGAGCGTGGTCATAGACGACCCAACGATCGGCACAAGTTCCGAGGGCGCGATCGCCCTCGCCATTGCCATTGCCGTAACGGAGGTCAACAATCCTCCAACTGTGGCTCTGAACAACCCGGTCGCTGCCCTGCCGGAGAATGCCGATACAAGCGCCCGGATCAAGGTCGCAGACATCGTGATCACCGACGATGGATCGGGAACGAATCTCCTGAGCCTGGCCGGGGCCGACGCCGCCCTGTTCGAGATCGACGGAACGCAGTTGTATCTCAAAGCCGGCGCGTCCCTGGACTATGAGACCCATCCCACGCTCAATGTGACCGTTGCAGTGGACGACCCGACCGTCGGCGCCGCGCCGGACAGCACAGCCACGCTGGCGATCGCTGTCACCAACGTCAACGAACCGCCGACGATAGCACTGGAGAACGCGCTGACAACGTTGGCGGAGGACGCCGACACGAGTCTCCGGACCAAGGTCGCCGACATCGCCGTCACCGATGATGGGACGGGCGCCAACGCCCTGAGCCTCGCCGGGGCCGACGCCGATCTGTTCGAGATCGACGGAACGGAACTCTATCTCCGGGCCGGTGTTGTCTTGAACTATGAGAGCAATCCTGCCCTCGACGCAGTCGTGTCCGTTGACGATCCGACCGTGGGCGCTACGCCGGACAGCAGCGAGGCGATAACCATCGCGATCACGGGCGTCAATGAGCCGCCGACGGTGACGCTGGCCAATACGATCACCGCGCTCGCAGAGAATGCCGACACAAGCGCTCCGACCAAGGTCGCCGACATCGTTGTGACCGACGATGCTGTGGGCACAAACACTCTGAGCCTGGGCGGAGCCGACGCCACTCTGTTCGAGATCGACGGAACGGGCCTGTACCTCAAAGTCGGCGCGACACTGGACTATGAGACTCATCCCGTTCTCGAAGTCATCGTCGCGGTGGACGATCCGACAGTCGGGACCAGTCCGGACGCCACGGCCGCTCTGACCATCGGCGTCGCCGACGTCAACGAGTCGCCCGCCGTGGCCCTGGCCAATGGGGTTGCGACTCTGCCGGAGAATACGGATACGAGCGCCCGAATCAAGGTCGCGGATATCGTCGTGACCGACGATGCCCTGGGCACGAATACTCTGAACCTGACAGGGACCGACGCCGGTCTGTTCGAGATCGACGGAACGGGACTGTATCTGAAGGCCGCAACCGTCCTCGACGCCGACGCCAATTCTATGCTTGACGTCACCGTCGCGGTGGACGACCCGGCGATCGGGACGACCCCGGACGGTACGGCGTCTCTGGCGATCAGCGTGACCCCGGTCCACGAGTCCCAAACCGTCGTCTTCCAGCAGGGCCTCAACGGATACACAGGGACGCTGGACACGGACGTGCGAGGCGACGCCCCCAACAACCAGTACAGCACCTCCAGTTCGGTCAGAGCCGACAGCAAGAATGTGACTTACCCTGTGCATGCGTTACTGCAGTTCGCGGACATCTTCGGCAGCGGACCGGGCCAGATTCCCGAGGGCGTGCAGATCACTTCGGCACAACTCGAAATCACTGTCGCGGACGGCGGGAACTCCCTGGAGTTCCATCGCATGCTGCGAAATTGGGTGGAAACCGAGACATGGAACACGCTGGGCGCGGGCATCCAGGCGGACGACATCGAGGCCGTCGGCACAGCCGACGCTGTCACCAGCCCGGTGGTCCTTGGCACGTTGTCCATCGACGTGACGAACAGCCTCGCGGCGTGGGCGGACAATCCCGCGGCTCGCTTTGGCTGGGCCGTCCTGCCGACCGGCTCGGATTGCGTCTTGTTCAACTCCTCCGAAGGCGCGATCCCGCCCAAACTGACCGTCACCTACGTCGCTGCTCCCGGCAACGACCCTCCGACGGTGGCCCTGGCCAATGCAGTCACGGCTCTGCCCGAGAATACCGACACGAGCGTCCGGATCAAGGCCGCAGACATCGCGATCACCGACGATGGGTCGGGGACGAATGCCCTGAGCCTGGCCGGGACCGACGCCGAACTCTTCGAGATCAGCGGAACGGAGTTGTATCTCAAAGCCGGCGCGATCCTGGACCACGAAACCAATCCCTCGCTGAATGTCATCGTGGCCGTGGACGATCCCGCGGTGGGGGCCAGTCCGGACGCCACAGCGTCTTTGACCATCAGCATCACCGATGTCCCCGAGATGATAACCTACTATGTCTCCCAGTCTGGGACGGGCGACGGATCTGCCGCCGATGCGTCGGCCGGCATAGCCGATTTCAATGCCGGCACGGGAGTGTTCGGCGCTTTGGACGGCATGACTGTCTGCTTCCTCGGGACCATCACCACCACGATCGCTCCGGCCGACAGCGGCGCCGCGGCGTCGCGCGTCGTTCTCCGCGGCGATTCTCCCGGCCAACCCTGCACAATCGACGGAGCAGGTGCGTTGGCCGTCGGGATCGACATCGCGGACCACGACTATATCTCCGTCATCGGATTCGCAATTCAGAACACGACGACGTCAGCCATCAGCGTCGGCAGCGGCGCGGCCGACACCGCCATCGAAGACTGCACGATCACCCAAACCGCCGGACATGCGATCGCGTTTGCCAGCCCGGTCACAATCACTGGCAACATCGTCACGGCCATCGACGGAACCGAGAGTCTGTACTCGCTATTGGGAACAGGCGGCGGGACAGTCGCGATTGCGAACAACACGTTCAACTTCAATCACGCCGCAGCCGGCCTGTGCATTCGCGGCTACGGCGATCACGCCATCGCCGACAACGACATCAATCTCACAGCAGGCTCGGCGATGGTTCTGTACGCATATGGAACCGGCGGCGAAACCGGATCGGTCCAATTCAGCGGCAATGATGTGGACAGTTCGGTCGCTCCCAATGACTCGCTTGTTCTGCTCGCCAATGGCAACTGGGCCGTCACGATCTCCGACAACGCGTTCGACCTGACCTCGCCCACCTTCAGCCACGAAGTCATTTATCTCAACGGCCTTGCCGCCCCGGCAATCAGCGGCAACACGATCGCCGTGGCCGACGATGTGCCGTGCGTGTACCTCGCCGGCAACGGCCGCGACGCCGTCGCGACGATCGCTCGCAACGCGTTCACGCACACCGGGGGCGACGGCGAACAGTATCTCATCCGCGTGGGAGGCGAGAGCGAAAATCCGGATCAGTACTCCTACAATGGCGTCGTGATCACGGACAATCGGGTCACAGGCTTCGATCCGAACGGCAATTGCCACGCCGTCTTCGTGGGCTTCAACCGCAACGCGGTCATCGCCCGCAACACCATATCCAACGCCGGATACGGCGTGGTTGTCAAAGGCACCGAGGGCACGGACTACACGTCCGGCGGCATCCTCCACAACGTCATCTACAACTGCGATATCGGCATCCGCATCAAGGGAGTGGATGACGTCGTCGTCGCGAACAACACCGTGTACGCGCCACACGCCTTGATCGTCACGGCCAATGTCGGAGGGGACGAGAGCACCGGCGTCATCCTGAAGAACAACATCCTTTCCGGAACGGGCGGCTGCCTGCTCCAAATCGGCGGCACAACGGATCAATCATCGATCGACACGGCCGACTACGCTTCGAACTGCCTGTACACGTATTCGTACGGCGACTATGTAAAATACCAGGGAGTCTCCTGCACCTACGCGGAGTTCGTCGCCCTCGGCTACGACAACGGGTCCATCAATGCCGATCCGCTGTTTACGAGTCTGGCGACAGGCGATCTCACGCTGCAAGGGACTTCCCTCTGCATCGACGCCGGAACGAACCTCGGGAACTCCTACGATGACGCCCTGGCCTCATCAAGCACGTGGCCTCTGCTTGTGACCACGCTGGACCAGGATGACTACGGATCAGGCTGGGAAATCGGCGCGTACGTGGCATCCTAGCGATCTCGTCTGTGTTCAATCATCAATAGGACGCGGGCACGATGAGCCTTCCGCGGTGACCGTGAAGCTAACTGCTTGCAATCACTGATGTTACGCCGGAATGGGTCTGCGCGATCTACGCCTATCCGGCGGGTGAAATCGCATTCCACTTGATTCTGAGGGGCCGCACGTCATACAATATCTTCCGGAGCCTTTGTGGCGAGTATTGCGATCGGGTCGTGCGAGTGGCATTTTCCACTCGAGGAGGAATTGCCGGGACTCGGAACATAGTCACACTCAGGCAGGTGCAATCCCTTTGCCTTTGCGACAACAAGGCGGACAGGTGTTCTTCGCGTTCAAACGCAGCGTATTCGTGTTCATTCGCGATATGTTTTGAAGGAGGACGACCATGGGCAAGAAGTTGGCGGCATTGGCGCTGTGTGCGGTCCTGATGAGCATGACGGCAGGCTCTGCGGCGGGAGCGGACGATCCCACACTGGTGGGCTGGTGGGAGTTCAACGAAGGGGCGGGGACGACGGTCGGAGATTCGAGCAGCTACGGTCACGAGGGCGTCCTGGTCGGCGATCCGCAGTGGGTGGCCGGCAAGATCGGTTCGGGCGCCCTGAGCTTCGACGGCTCCGACGGCCTGGTCCAGGTGCCCGAGAGCCCGGCCTTGGACGCCGGCAACGCGTTGACCCTCACCGCCTGGGTGAATCTCAGCAATCTCTCCACCTACTACTTCGTGGCGACCAAGGCCCCCAGCGGCACGGCGGCGTCGAACTATCCCGGCAACTATGAGTTCCGCATCGCATCGGCGACAGGAATCCTGCAGTTGCTCCACCAGACATCTCAGGGCCAGGATTTCGCCACGTATGCGTCCACCGGGTCGGTCACAGCGGGACAGTGGCGCCACGTGGCGGTGACGCTCCAGGCCGGCGGCCGGGTGGAGTTCTACATCGATGGGACCTCGGCGGGCGGGGCCGATCAGACTACGACCTTCGGCATTCTCAACGATGAGCCGGTCCGTATCGGCGGCCGCAAGGACAACTACTCCTATTTCAACGGGCTGATGGACGACGTCCGCATCTACAGCCGGGTTCTGACGCCCCAGGAGCTGTCTGACGTGATCCTGGGCAAGGGCCCCAGTGAGGAGTTGGCCGACGATCCGACCCCCAAGGATGAGGCGACCGACGTGCTGCAGGACGCGACTCTGGCTTGGACGGCAGGAGCGTTCGCCGCTTCGCACGATGTGTACTTCGGGACGAGCTTTGCGGACGTGAACGACGCCGTTCGGAACGATCCGAAGGGCGTGCTCGTCAGCAAGGACCAGGCGGACGCCACGTACGATCCGGACGGCCTGCTCGAATTCGGGCGGACCTACTACTGGCGCGTCGATGAGGTCAACGGGGCTCCCGATTCCACGATCTTCAAAGGCGAGACCTGGAGTTTCACGACGGAGCCATACGCATATGCGATCACCGGCACGATAACGGCCACGGCGTCGGCCTTTCAGTCCAACATGAAGCCTGAGAGCACGGTCGACGGCTCCGGGCTCGACGATCTGGACCAGCATTCCATCGACGGGACCCAGATGTGGATGAGCGGCGCCAAGCCGGCCTGGATTCAATTCGCGTTCGACAAAGCCTACAAACTGCACGAGATGTGGGTCTGGAACTCGAACCAGTCGGTCGAGAGCTTCCTGGGCTTCGGGGCCAAGGACGTCACGGTCGAGTACTCGACCGACGGCGCCACGTGGACGACGCTGGAAGGCGTGCCCCAGTTTGCCCGGGCCCCAGGCACGCCGACCTATCAGGCGAACACGACCGTCGAGTTCGGCGACGTCATGGCGAAATTCGTCAAGCTGACGATCACCACCAACTGGGGCGGCCTCGCAGCACAGACGGGCCTGAGCGAGGTCCGCTTCTTTTACGTGCCGGTGCAGGCGTTCGCGCCGCAGCCGGCGGCGGGAGCGACGGGCGTGAGCGTCGAAACGGATCTCCTCTGGCGTCCCGGCCGCGAGGCAAAGTCCCACACCGTGTACATCGGCGCCGACAGCAACGCCGTGGCCGGCAGCTTGGTCTCGGGCAACAGCGTGACCGCGTATCGCTTTGCGCCGGTGGATCTGCTGTTCGCCACGCAGTACTTCTGGAAGGTGGACGAAGTGGGCGATGCCGGCGTTCGTCCCGGCGACGTCTGGAGCTTCACGACCGAAGACTACGCCTCGGTCGACGACTTCGAGAGCTACACGGACGATATGGAGGCCGAGGAGACGATCTGGCAGACCTGGATCGATGGGATGACCGACAGCAAGAGCGGCTCGCAGGTGGGGCACGACTCGGCGCCGTTCGCCGAGACGACCGTCGTTCACGGCGGGAAACAGTCGATGATCCTGGCCTACGACAACTCGGACTTTTCCTTCTCGGAGGCCACGCGGACCTTCGACGCGCCCCAAAACTGGGCCGTCCGGGGCATCAAGACTCTTTCGCTCCGTTTCGCGGGCTTGGCCGGCAACGACGGACAACTCTATCTGAAGATCAACGGCGCCAAGATCGCCTACCACGGGGACCCGGCGGACCTGACGCGGACCGTCTGGCAGGCGTGGAACGTCGATCTGTCCACTGTCGGCGGCGTCAACAACGTTCGCTCATTGACGCTCGGCGTGGAAGGCGCTGGGGCCGCCGGCACGCTGTACGTCGACGACATTCGCCTGTATTCCCTCCCCGGCGCAACGATGCCGCCGACCGATCCCGGCACGACGGGCCTGGTCGCCTGGTACAAATTCGACGGAGACGCCAAGGACTCCGCGGGAACCCACCATGCGACGCTCACCGGCTCGCCGACGTACGTCGCAGGCAAGGCCGGCCAGGCGCTCAACATGCCCCTTGACATGCAGTACGCCGGGGTGGACTACGCGGCCGATCTGGCGATGAACACCTTCACCGTTGCCGCATGGGTCAATGTGGCGGATGCGGACTCTTCCCGAGGCGTGATCGGAACCCGCATCGGCGGCGAGAACACCTTCGATCTGAAGGTCGAAGCCGCCCGCATCCATGGGGACATCGGCGACGGCTCCGCCTGGCTGAACACTTCCCTGGACATCACGGCCGCCCGGGGCGGGGCCATCAGCCTCAATGAGTGGCATCACATCGCCTACGTGGTGGACGATGCTGCCGACACCGTCACGATGTACCTGGACGGCGTCCCGGCGGCGACTGCGGCCTTCACGGGCACGCCCTTGTTCATGAAGTCCGGCCAGACTCTCGGCATCGGTCGGGACTACGACGGGGCCGCCGAGTTCATGCACGGCACGATCGACGAGGTGCGCATCTACAACAGAACGCTGTCCGCCGCGGAAGTCGCCTGGATGGCGGGCCGAAGGACGCCGGTCGATCAGCCGCTGTGAGTCGGTGCGGATCTGCAGGATCAGCCCGATCCAGTGAAGAATCGCCTTTGCGTTCTCCGCTCTGAATGAAGAAGTCGGCGGGGCCTATGTCACAAGGACATAGGCCCCGTTGCGTTTGCCAGAGGGCACAGCACTGGCATCGCGGGCCGGTCGCGTTCGCAGCGAGCTTTTGTCGCCTTGCGGATACCAGCGAGGGATTCTGAGCTTCATAGCGAGTACGGGCGAATGAGAATTCGCCTGGGTTTCGGTGATTCTCCTGTGCTTCTCCCCGCCGGTATCCGCAAAGCGATAAACGCACCGATCGAATTCGCCGGAACGTCCCTGTGCCAACGAGGCCAGGGGAACGCTCATGCACCCGCCGGCGAATTTGTCCATCCCCCGTCGATTGATTTCCCCGCCGCTGCGATTATAATACCCGCACTGGAGCCACAAGCACCATTCGTGAGAATCACACTTGAAGAAGGAGTACGCATGTTTCATCGAACCACTGCGATCATCGGGTTGACCCTGGCGGCGATTCTTGGATTGGGTCTTGCTGCTTGCCGAGCGGCGGAATCCTCCGTCGTCGACTACGTCAATCCCCTGGTCGGCACGGACTCGGAGTTCAATTTCTCCACCGGCAACACCTACCCGGCCATCGCCCTGCCGTGGGGCATGAACTTCTGGACGCCCATGACCAACAAGATGGGCAACGGCTGGGCCTATCAGTACGGCGCCCGCCAGATGCGAGGCTTCAAACAGACCCACCAGCCCAGCCCGTGGATCAACGACTACGGCGCGTTCGCCCTGATGCCGACGGTGGGCAATCTGAAGGTGGACCAGGACGGCCGGGCCAGTTGGTTCACGCACAAATCCGAGCAGGTGCGACCCTATTACTATCAGGTTTACCTGGCGGACCCCGACGTCAACGTGGAGATCGCCCCGACGGAGCGTGCGGCCCAGTTCCGCTTCACGTATCCGGCCTCGGAAAAATCGTATCTGATCCTGGACGGCTTCGAAAAAGGCTCCTACGTCAAGATCCTGCCCGAGCAGCGCACCATCATCGGGTACAGCCGCAACAATAGCGGCGGCGTGCCCGAGAATTTTCACAACTACTTCATCGCGGTCTTCGATCACGATTTCGCGCAGACTCTGACCTGGAAAGAAGGCACGCTCCAGGAGGATTCGCAGGAGAGCGAAGGCAAGCACGTGATGGCCGTGGTTCGATTCAAGACCGCCAAGGCCGAGCAGGTGCACGTTCGCGTGGCGTCGTCGTTCATCTCGCCGGACCAGGCCAAGCTGAATCTGACCCGCGAACTGGGCAACGACAGCTTCGACCAGACCTGCGCCAAGGCCAAAGAGATCTGGGAGAAGGAGCTGGGCCGGATCAAGATTGAAGGCGGCACGCTGAAACAGACGCGGACGTTCTACACGGCCCTCTATCGCGTATTGCTGTTCCCGCGCGCGTTCTACGAGTTGAACGAGAACAGCGAGATCGTGCACTACAGCCCCTACAACGGGACGGTCCAGCCCGGCTACCTGTTCACGGACAACGGCTTCTGGGACACGTTCCGGGCGGTGTTCCCCTTCTTCACGATGATGTACCCGACCCACGACGCCCACATCATGGAGGGGCTGGTCAACACGTACAAAGAGAGCGGCTGGCTGCCCGAATGGGCCAGCCCCGGCCACCGCAACTGCATGGTCGGGTCCAACTCCGCCGTGCTGATCTCCGACGCCTATCTCAAGGGCATTCGCGGGTTCGACATCAACACGCTGTATGAGGCCATGCTCAAGAACAGCGAGAACGCAGGCCCGCTCGATTCCGTCGGGCGTCTGGGCGCCAAGCAGTACAATCAGCTCGGCTACGTCCCTTGCGACGTGAAGATCAACGAAAGCGCGGCGCGATCGCTGGAATATTGCATGGCGGATTACTGCATCTGGCAAGTGGCTCAGAAGCTGGGCCGACCCGCCGAGGAGATCGAACGTTTCCATCAGCGGGCCCAGAATTATCGCAAGCTCTTCGACAAGAGCACCAACTTCATGCGGGGCCGCAACCAGGACGGAAGCTGGCACAGCCCGTTCGTGCCCGAGAAATGGGGCGGCGACTTCACAGAGGGCTGCGCCTGGCACTACACGTGGTCGGTCTTCCACGACGTGCAGGGCCTGATCGATCTGATGGGCGGCCGGCAGGGGTTCGTGGACAAGCTGGACGCGGTCTTCTCCACGCCTCCGGTTTACGACTGCTCCTACTACGGCTTCCCGATCCACGAGATCGTGGAGATGTGCGTGATGAACATGGGCCAGTACGCCCACGGCAACCAGCCGATCCAGCACATGATCTATCTCTACGACTACGCCGGCCAGCCGTGGAAGGCGCAGAAGTGGCTGCGGGAGGTGATGGACCGCATGTACACGGACGAACCCGACGGTCTGTGCGGCGACGAGGACAACGGGCAAACCTCCGCGTGGTACGTCTTCTCGGCCCTGGGCTTCTATCCGGTCTGTTCCGGCTCGGGCCAGTATGTGATCGGCGCCCCGCTGTTTACGAAGGCCACCCTGAGTCTGGAGAATGGCAAGCAGTTCGTGATCAAGGCCCCCGCCAACAGCGAGGACAATCGCTACATCCAGAGCGCCCGTCTCGGCCGCAAGCCTTTCAACCGCACCTGGATCGGTCACGACGAGATCCAGAACGGCGGGACGCTGACCTTCACGATGGGCCCGGACCCGCAAGAGAAATGGGGCAGCGGTCCGGACGCGGTCCCCTTCTCGATGTCGCGGCAAGATCGCTGAGACGGTCGATCGATACGAACCCAAGGAAACTACCGAGATGGATTACCAGACCGATCAACGCATCGTCTTGACCCTCGACGCCGGGGGCACGAATTTCGTCTTCTCCGCCATGCAGGGCAAGAACCAGGTGGTCACTCCGGTCCGCCTGCCGGCTCACGCCCGGGACTTGGACAAGAGCCTCAATTCCATGGTCGAGGGATTCAAAGCCGTGGCGGGCCAACTGAGCCGCAAACCCACCGCCATCAGCTTCGCCTTCCCCGGGCCGGCCGATTATCCCAACGGGATCATCGACAACATGGGCAACCTGCCCGCCTACGGAGGCGGCGTGGCCCTGGGGGCGTTTCTCGAAGAGACGTTCGGCCTCCCCGTCTTCATCAACAACGACGGCGACCTCTTCGCCTACGGCGAGGCCATCGCAGGGCTGCTCCCCAAGACCAACCAGATGCTGGCCGAGGCGGGCTCGCCCAAACGCTTCAAGAACCTCTTCGGCATCACGTTGGGAACAGGATTCGGCGCCGGCATCGTCTCGGATGGCAAGCTGTACCTGGGCGACAATTCCAACGCGGGCGAGATCTGGATCACTCGCAACAAACGCCGGCCCCGGTGCTTCGCGGAAGAAGGCGTGAGCATCCGCGCCGTCCGGGGTTGTTACGCAAAGACCGTCGGCATCGACATCGCCCAGGCCCCTTCGCCGAAAGACATCTTCGAGATCGGGATGGGACGCAAAGACGGCGATCAAGCCGCGGCGCGCACCGCCTTTGCCGAGATGGGCGAAGTCATCGGCGACGCTTTGGCCAACGCCATCACCCTGATGGACGGGCTGATCGTCATCGGCGGCGGACTGGCCGACGCGTATCCCCTCTTCATCGACGCGGTGCTGGCGGAGCTGAACGGCACGATCGAGAGCTACAGCGGCGAGAAGCTGCCGCGCATCGTCCAGCGCTGCTTCGATCTGGAGAACCCCGAGCAACGCCGGCAGTTCCTGCAAGGCAATGTCAAGCAGATCAAGGTCGCCGGGACAGACAAGACTCTGCCTTACGATTCGCTCAAACGCCTGGGCATCGGCCACGCCGTGCTCGACACGAGCCAGGCCGTGACGATCGGCGCCTATGTCTTCGCCCTCAGCCAGTTGGATGCCTGAAAGAACCAGAGCCAGACATACACAGAAAGGTGGATTATGATTACGCGACGAGAGTTCATGAAGAGCAGCACGGCCGTGGCCGTAGGATTGAGCATGGCGGGGTCGGTCGCGAAGGGACAGACGTCGCCTTCGTTCGACTCGAAGCGGCCCGCTGCTGAGAAGCGGACGTTTGTCAGCGACGCGGTCGATCAGGCCATCGCCGAGATCAAGGCCCAGATCCGCGATCCGGAACTGGCCTGGATGTTCGAGAACTGCTACCCCAACACGCTGGACACCACCGTCGATTACGAAGTGATCGACGGCAAGCCCGACACCTTCGTCATCACCGGCGACATCGACGCGATGTGGCTGCGGGATTCCACCTGCCAGGTCTGGCCGTACATGCCGCTGATCGCCAAGGACAAGAAGCTGGCTCTGATGATTCAGGGTCTGATCAACCGCCAGGCCAAGTGCGTGCGGCTGGACCCCTACGCCAACGCCTTCTACAAGGACATGACCAAGCCATCCGAATGGAAGTCGGATCGTCCGTCGCCTCAGGCCGGCGTGCACGAGCGCAAGTGGGAGGTCGATTCGCTCTGCTACGTGGTGCGTCTGGCGCATGAGTACTACCGCCTGACGAAAGACGCGACGCCGTTCGACGCCGACTGGGACCAGGCCATGCGTCGCATCGTGGCCACGTTCAAGACGGAACAGCGCAAGGACGGCACAACGCCGTACCGGTTCGCGAGAAAGACCGACCGGATGACCGATGCTCCGGTGTTCGACGGCACCGGCCAGCCCATCCGCCCGGTCGGCATGATCTGCTCGATGTTCCGGCCGTCGGACGACGCGACCGTGCTGCCCTTCCTGGTTCCCTCCAACATGTTCGCCGTTCAGGTGCTGCGACAGTTGGCCGAGCTGTACACGAGCGCCCGCAGCGACGCGGCGTTTGCCCGCGAATGCACGACGATGGCCGATGAGGTCCAGGCCGCCGTGATGAAATGGGGCACCGCCGACCACCTCGACTACGGACGCATTTACGCCTACGAAGCCGACGGATTCGGCAATCACCTGTTCATCGACGACGCCAACGTCCCCAGCCTGATCGCGCTGAGCTATCTGGGGATCCACAAGCCCGCGGACAAACTTTATCGTCGCACGCGCAAGTACCTGCTCAGCGACGACAATCCCTGGTACCTGCGGGGCAAGGCCGCCGAAGGGTACGGCAGCCCCCACACCGGCAAGAGCAACATCTGGCCCATGGGGATCATCCTCCGCGCCCTGACCACCGACGACGCCAAGGAGATTCGTTCCTGCCTGGGCATGCTGAAGGCCACGCACGCCGGGACCGGATTCATGCACGAATCCTTCAACAAGGACAACCCGGCCGACTTCTCCCGCAAGTGGTTTGCCTGGGCCAATACGCTCTTCGGCGAGCTGGTCATCGACGTGTATCACGGGCACCCGGAGATCCTCAAGAACGCGTAAGGAAGAAAATCCGAAATTCGAAACTCGAAATCCGAAACATGCACGAATTCTCAAAATACAAATGACCGAAACGGAGCGTCCGAGGGGCGACAGCGTTTCGGTCATTTGTGTTTTGGGCTTTGGATTTGTTTCGGATTTCGAAATTCGAATTTCGGATTTGGACCGAATGGCGGTTCCTTAAGCGGCATGGCGTTTCCTCCATTCGGCACGAGTTGTCTTGAGAGTTGGGTAGTGTTTGCGGTCTCGACGGATCGCACGGGGCTCGTTCCTCCCCGCCCGCTCGGGCACG
>JBDKUU010000267.1:0-4314 GCA_039679525.1 Phycisphaerales bacterium
GGCGTCGACGAGATCTACGCCTACGGCTTCCGCAATCCCTTCCGCTTCAGCTTCGATAGGCTCAGCGGCATGCTCGTCGTCGGGGACGTCGGCCAGAATCTGGTCGAGGAAGTCGACATCGTCCGCAAGGGCGGCAACTACGGCTGGCACGTCAAGGAGGGCGATTTCAAGTTCGATCCCAATGGGATCGCGATCGGCCTGCCGCTCGAAGACGACAGTCTCCAGGACCCCGTCGCGCAATACGATCACGACGACGGCCTGTCGATCATCGGTGGCCACATGTACTACGGGCACGAAGTCCCGGCCCTTCGATCGCTCTATGTCTTCGCCGATTTCTCAAAGGGCTTCGAGACGCCCAACGGCCGGCTGTTCGTCGCCGACCTGCTGACCGGCAAGATCGAGGAATTGCTCATCGGGGCCGAACAGAAGCCGCTGAACCTATACGTCAAAGGGATGGGCCAGGACCAGGACGGCGAAGTCTACATCCTCGCCGGCACAGCCCTCGGTCCCTACGGCACAACCGGCGTGGTGCTCAAGATCGTCGGATTGCCGGCGGCGCCTTAGACTGAGTTCGCGAATTTCCAATGGGGGATGGCCGGTGCATGGATTGCACGGCCATCCCCGAGTGTTTGCGGCAGCAGCAGCTCTTGTAGGGTGCGTATCACGCACCGCTCAACGGGGCAGAAGACTGACCAGATTCGGGAATTCCGTCATGTCGCGTGAGCGGACGACTTCATGAGCGACAGATAGTGCGAGGGGTCGCCTGTTTTGAAGAGCAGTCGCCAGGCTTCCAGCGTCGAGTCGCTGAAGACGTTGAGCTGCTTGAAGATGTGATAGGCGAAGTCCACCGGCTGGATCCCGCCGGCCGTGATGACCAGCTTGTCGGTGACGGCCGGCTCGTCCTGATAGAGGGCGGCCCCGCGATAGCCCGTGCCCGCGAGGTATTCTCGCGCGTTGCTCGTGTGACGCCGGGCGTCGAGCAGGCCTCCTCGGGCCAGGGCCCCCGTGGCGCCGCAGATCGCGGCGACCGGGACTCCAGCGTCCAGGAACGCCCGAGCCTTTTCCACCGCCTCGGTGTTCTTGCCCTGATCCCACGTGATCCCGCCCGGCAGGATCAGCATGGCGCTGTCCTTCGGATCGAGCGCATCGAGCGTCATGTCGGGCACGATGGTGATCCCGCCCATGGTCTTGACAGGCTGGGCGGTCGCGCCGACGGTTTTGACGGCGTAGCGGCCGGGTTGCAACTGAAACATCGGATTGTTGATCCCGGCCACCGCGTAGCAAGGCTCCCAATCCGAAAGCGTGTCGAATACGAAAACGTGAACGGTCTCCTGACGCATATGCCTCTTGTTCCTCCTTAGCTCTTGTTCTTCGATTGCCCCTTGGCTTGACCGGCTACAAGTTCCTTGGCCAGGCGGTCGGCGCTGTAGATCTTTTGCAGGGCTTCCAGGATCGCCGCCGAGTGGACGGAGACCGCGCGGGCCTGCTCTTCTGTGTAGATGAAGTCCAGGATCAGCGACTGGATGTTGCCGTCGAAGATGATCCCGACGAGCTGGCCGTCGCGGTTGACCACGGGACTGCCGGAGTTGCCGCCGATGATGTCGGCCGTGGAGACGAAGTTGAACGGCGTGTCCAGGTCGAGCTTGCCCTTGCGTTTGAGCCAGCGGTCGGGCAGTTCGAACGGCCACTGGTTGCCCTGTTGCTGGGCCCGTTCGTAGAGGCCCGTGAAGGTCGTGAACGGCGGGATCTGCTTGCCGGCTTCTTCGTAGCCTTTGACCTGCCCGAAGGCCAGGCGCAGCGTGAACGTGGCGTCGGGGTAGACGTCGGTGCCGTAGATCGCGAATCGGGCCTCGGCCAGCTTCGCGTAGGCCTGACGCATCGGCTCTTCGACCTGATCTTCGTACACCTTGCGGACTTCTCGCGCGGGCGGGTCGATCAGGAGAGCCAGTTGGATCATCGAGTCCTCCGACTTGCGAAGGGCCTCCGGGCCGGCCTGGGCCAGCTCCTTGCGGACGTCGACGCTCTTGAGCTTCGTGCCGGCGATCAACTTGGCCGCCTGCTCCTGCGGAGACCGGCCCGCCAGGATCTTCCGGACCAGCGGGTCGTTCATGCCCTTCATCTCCACGAGCAGGGTCAGCGAGTCAGCCAAGGTCACCGTCTCCATGTCGTCGTAGATCGGGGCCTCGGAGAACAGCTCGAACTTGAGCGATTCGAGGTTCGACTCGCGGTATTCGCGGAGCCGCTGGGCGTTGGGCACGGCGGACTCATCCGTCAGGCGGACGATCGTTCGGGCGATGCCGAACAGCTTGCTGTTGAAGGCGGCGCCGTTCTCGATGAGATCCCAGTCGTAGTAGATGCCGTCCCAGGTCTTGAGGGCCGCGGCGACATCGGACCACGGATCGCCGAGGGGCTCTTTGAACTTCGCCGCATTTTCATGCACGGCTTGGCGGAGCTTCTGTTCCTCGGCCTGCTTGCGGCCCATGATCGACGGGTCCATAAGGCCGTCGAGCATGCCCATCCGGGCCTTGCGGCTGTTCTGGATGCCGAACAGATCGTCCTGTGCCCGGCGGGCGTTTTCCCGGCTCTCGGCGCTGTAGGCGGCCAGGATCACCTCGCGGCGAAAGAGCTTTCGCAGGGCGTTCGGGAAGACCCTGTCGCGGAGAAACTCGATATGCGTCATGGTGTCGAGCCGGTCGGTGCGGCCGGGGTGACCCGAGACGAAGACCAGCTCGTCATCGGCTGCGCCTTTGGGACTCCATTTCAGGTAGTGCTCGATCTTTGCGGGCTTGTCGTTCTCATAGGCGCGGAAGAAGCAGATGTCCAGGTCGTAGCGGGGGAACTCGAAGTTGTCCGGGTCGCCGCCGAAGAAAGCGATCGACTTCTCGGGCGCGAAGACCAGCCGCACGTCTGTGTACTTCTTGAAACGGTAGAGGTGGTACAGCCCGCCGTGATAGAGCGTGACCACGTCGCTGCGAAGGCCGGTGGCGTCGAGCGATTCCTTCTCGACCGTGTTCATCGCGGCCCGGCGGGCCTGGTTCGCCTCGGCGCCGCTCATGCCGGGGGTCACCGCCGCGTTGATCTTCTCCGTCACGTCCTCGATGCTCTGCAGGACGTTGAGCTCCAGGTCCACGCAGCGGACCTCCTCTTCGGGCGTCTTGGCGTAGAAACCCGTCGCGATCATGTCGCGGTCTTTGGTGCTGAGCTTCTGGAGGCAGTCGGCGCCGACGTGGTGATTGGTCATCACGAGTCCGTCGGCCGAGACGAAGGAGCCCGAACCGCCGCTGTTGAAGCGGACGCTGGACCGCTGCAGGTGAGCGTACCAGTCGTCGCTCGGGGCGAAGTTGTACCGCTCCTTGAGCAGTTGTTTCGGCGGATTGTTGAACAGCCACATTCCCTCGTCGGCCGAAGCCGCCAGGGGCGACACGCTCGTTATCACGCTCATCACAATGACTCCGTAGATCCACTTGGTCAGGCGTTTCATGGTGATTGCTCCTTTCGCAAATCAGACAGCCGGATACTGTAACCAGAACCGGCCGAGAACGGAATCATCAAAATCCCGAATTGTCGCCTCGTCCATCGTCTCGCGATCGGACGTCCACGGGTGTTTCGCGGGCGTATCGCGGAAGGCCTGCTCACAGCATCCAGTTGCCGTTCGGGTCCTTCTTGATCCCCATGAAGCCGCGATGAGGAAAAAGGGAGCTGCCGAGGTAGAACGCCAGAATGGACGTCGCGCCGAAAGACAAGATGACCGGAAGGTTCCACGGTGAGAATGTGGAAAGGCGGGACGCCAATCCCACCGTGATCATCAGGGACAGCAGGCCGAGGGGCCTGTAGATACTGCCGCGCATCTGTCGTACCTGTGGGGCAAAACTCAAGATGACGAAGAAGCCGAAGAACGCCGTTCCGCCCGGCCGCGAAAGACCTCTGGAGAAAAGCAAGATCCCCTCCGCCAGGCACAGGCCGGCCGCAAAGAGCAGCAGTCCGAACAACGCGCGGTTGAGGACTCTGTACCGCTGCCGCAATTCAGCGTCGGGAACCAACGAGATGATCTGGGCAAGGTACTCCCGGCTGTGGGACTGCTGACCTCGGCTGAGATCGTCCAGGACCTGTTGTTTCGATTGGCCTCGTTCGAGCGTCTCTTCGGTGACCTTGATGATCTCCTTGGGTGTGAGAGACGGATTTACGCTGTCGCCTGTCATCGCTTTTCCTTTGACGCTGAGTTGTCACTTGAGCCGACGCGCCGTTCTAGCGGCTCTTGGAGGTGCTCTCCTGCGGCGGGAGGATCGTCCACGGCTTGGCCGGGAGGTTGGGCAG
>JBDKUU010000268.1:0-6488 GCA_039679525.1 Phycisphaerales bacterium
CTCGAACAACGTCGACGGCGCAGCCGTCCTCGAGGGGATCATCCCCGACGATTCCGGCGCGATCACGATCAGCCTGGCCCCGACCGATCGCAACGACAACCCCTATCGCTTCGTCTACCTCGGCGCGATGCGGGTGGACGAGATCCCGCAGCAGAAACCGGTCGTCTTCGTGAAAGAGCCCGCGGACCAGACGGTCGTGGAGTTCCGGCCTGTGACGTTCGCGGCCGGCGTCGACAGCACTCCGCCCTATGTGGTCCAGTGGTTCAGGAATGGCCAGCCGATTCGAGACGCCAACGAGTTCTCCTACACGATCGACATGGCGACGCTCGACCTCGACGGCTCCGTGTTCTCCGTCAAGGTCAGCAATGCGATGTACAGCGCTGTCAGCCGGGAAGCGATCCTGCGCGTCGTGTCCGATGTGAACGCGCCGGTCCTGTTGTCGGTGGAGGCGGTCAACGGCTTGACGCTCAAGCTGACGTTCGACGAGCGGCTCGACCCCGACAGCGCGACGGCTCTCTACAACTATCGCGTCAACGATGGGCGGATCGAGGTCGCCGATGCCAGGCTGAGCGACGACGGCAAGACCGTCACGCTGACTCTGATGACGCCTGTGACGGGCGCGTTCGACGTGGCCGTCGCCGGTGTGCTGGACCTCGCGGGCAACATGATCCTTGAGGATGTCACCGGCGGCGGCGAGATTCGCCCGCAAGTGATCCTGCTGGACTTCGGCGCCTCCGCCACGCCGACGGGGACTGGCCCCTCTCCCGACGACCCTGCCAACGCGTGGAACAATGTCACCGACAGTATCGGAGCGGCGGTCGGAGCCCAGATCCGCAACCTGGTGACGAAGGAGAACGTTGCGACCGGGATCAGCCTGGTGATTCTGACCCGCTTCAACGGCGCCAACACCAACGGCACCCTCGCCTCCACGCAGCTTCCGGCCGACGCCACTCGCGATTCGCTCTTCGGCAACACGGAGGCCTTCAGCGGCCTGAGCAACGTGTTTCCGAGCTTCAAGCTGACGGGCCTCGATCCATCACTGACGTACGACTTCACGTTCTACGCCTCGCGTACGGGCGTCACGGACAACCGGGAGACGGGCTATACGGTGACGGGCTTCAATTCGGGCTTCGTCGCCCTGAACGCCGCCGGCAACGTGGACAAGTCCGTCACGCTGACCGACATGGCTCCGACGGCGGCGGGCGAGATCACGATCAGCCTGGCCCCCACGGAGTCCAACAACAATGGCAATCACTTCACGTACCTCGGAGTGTTGAGGATCGAGCCGACACCGGCGAAGAGTCAACCCTGATCGATGCGGAGCCTTCCGCGTGTGTGTCAGACGCCGCTCTCAGCTCTTGATCGCGGTGACGAGCTGGCGGGTTTCGGGCGACTGGTTCTGCTGGGCGGCCTTGAAGGCGGCGACCTGGTCGGCGTTCTGGGTCTTGAACAGCTCGTTGCCCTGGATGATCTCCTTGAGTGCCTGGCTCTTGGCGCGGGCCTCCTGGAGGAAGCGGACCGCCCGCGTGCCGAGAACCCCGCCGAACAGGGCGCAGACGCCGATCCCGACGTCGAGTGCGGAGTCGGCGACCTGCCAGGGGTCGGGCCGCTCGGCGGACTGGGCCAGGGCGGTCGTCGCCGTCTGCCAGTTCGACTCGCCGAGGATCTGCTGGGCGTTCTCGGCTTGCGGGTACTCCTTGGGCAGGCCGCAATAGGAAGTGAACGAGCGGCTCTGCAGCTCCGAGAGCTTCGTCAGGGCCTGGAGCTCCTGCGAGGTCTGCTCGGCTTGGGCGGTCTCGGCGGCCACCGCGGCGGTGCGATTGTGCAGCCAGGCGTTTTGCTTCTGCGTCTCGCTCGGCGCAAGCCGCAGGCCGTCGCAGCCGGCGAAGGGCAGCGCCGCCATCGCGAGCAACGCCAAGCCGAGGGTTCTTCGGGTCGAATGCTTCATTTCATGTGAACGGGCTCTCTGCATGGGTTTCTCCTGGATTGGAATGGAATTCTGTATGGTTCGTGGATACAATGGCCTATGGTGACGGAGGTCAGCATGGACACGGCCAAGGCGTTCAAGCCGCGTATGATTCTCGTGTGGCGGAAGGTGCAGGGACATCCTGAAACGCAGCGAATCGTCGGGATGTTTCCCGAGGCGCATGTGGAGATCGTGGATCGGCAGCGGATCGTCCCTTCGACCGATCGGCGACGCAGCCATTCCATCGTCGCCGGCAAGAGAATCCTGATGATCGGCGAGGCGTCGTCGTTCGTACATCGCTTCGACGGCTGCCTCGGCAAAGGCGTTCGATGTGCCCCGTATCTCAGGCTCGTGCCTGTGTCGAATGGCTGTCCCTACTTCTGCACCTACTGCTATCTGGCCTGCGTCTATCGCGATCATCTGCCGTTCATGAAGATCAACATCAATCATGCGAGGATGTTCGAGGAGATCCGAGAGTCTGCCGTCGATTGCTGGAACAGAGTCGCGTTCAACATGGGAGAGATGCTCGACAGTCTGGCTCTGGACCACGTCACGCGGCTGGCGGAACGACTGGTCCCGTTCTTTTCTCACCAGCCCAACGCCTGTCTGATGCTGCTGACCAAAAGCGCCAACGTCGACGGGCTTCTGCGCTGCGAGCCCAACCCGCAGGTGGTCGTCTCGTGGAGTCTCAACGCGCAGAGAATGATCGAAACATATGAGCTTGGTACGGCGAGTCTGACTGAACGCATCGAAGCCGCGAGGCAATGTCAGGAGCACGGATACCGCATTCGACTGCGGATCGACCCCGGCATCTTGCATGACGAATGGCAAACGGATTACGCCGACCTGATTCGCATGGCGATGATGGTGCTGGAGCCGGAGAATATCACGCTCGGTATGCTTCGCCTGGTGCCCGGCCATTTGAGTCTTGCGAGGCATGCCTATGGCGATCGCGCCAATGGCCTGCGAGACACAGGCCTCTCTGACATGGCGTCCGACGGCAAGTTGCGGTACCCTGCTCATCGGCGTGTGGAGTTCTATCGATCTCTGATCAAAGTGATTCGAAGTTTCGCGCAGCGTCCGTCGATCAGTCTGTGTCGTGAGACGCCTGAGGTCTGGAGCCAATTGAGTCATCTGTGCGATCCCGGTCGCTGCAATTGTCTTGTGTGGTGACATTGGACTTGAATGGTGCGTGATACGCACCCTACCGCTACCGCTATCGGACCGCCTTGTCCGCATCTGCGAGTTGCCTCTCGACCGCTTGAAGGCGGTACTCGGCGGCCAAGGTTCGTCCGGCCAGCATTTCGAGCTTCTGCTGAAACTCTTTCTGACTCTGCAGCAGGGCCGCGACGTCGTGCTGGAGCAGGCCGAGCTGACTCTGGAGATTCACCCAACTTCCCAGGATCAGCGAACCCAGGACCGTCAGTTGCAGCAGGACCGACAGGTTGACCCGGCGGTCGAGCCGCCAGCGGGCGATGTTCTCTCGGGGCATGGGATGTCCTTTTATTGATGATGGATTATTGATGATTGAGAGCGGAGGGCGGACTATTCGATGGCGTCTCGTTCGTGGCCCGAGCGGGCAAATCATCCTTCATCCATAATCCATTATCAATTTCTCAAGGTTTCGCGTAGAAGACGTTCTTTTCGCCCAGGCGGAGCATGATCGCGAAGGCGCCGGGCGGGAGCGTGCCCTGGTCCTGATACGATTCGGCGAGGTTCGTCGCTTCCACAGACTCGCCGATCTCGTCGGGACTCGCGCCGGCGTCCGCGATGACGACCGCGCGGACGGTGTACACGTTGTGATTTACGAGGCTCTTCACTTTGACGGCCCAGGCCGAGACGCCGGCGCCCGGAGCGACGAGCGCCGAGGTCTCCTGTCGATGGGTGGGGCCGCCGCGAGCCATGTCCGCCAATACTTGCTGCTGATCGGTTGTGTATCGATTGTCCATGGGGCAACTCCTTCAAGAGTCAAACGCCACTGCGGAAAATTTGAAATCTCAGATCTCAGATTTCAGATCTCACATCTCAGATCCTCGGCCTCCGCCGGCGGATGAGGCGCAGGTTCGTGCATTGGTTGCGGAAATCGATGTGGACCCGCTCGATCCGGATGGTGCTGCGGCTGTCCCGGCGGCAACCCAGGAGATCCCGGCTCTCGGGACTCGATGTCACGCAGTCGCCCGGGTGCAGATACAGGCGCAGCGTGGGCGTCTGCACGTTCGCGGTCTCGATGATCGCAGAGGATGTCTGAGCCTGCTGCCGCACGAACTGGTGGAGGGCGGCCGAATCGTCCGCTTCATCGGGCACGCCGAGCCCCGTCTGCTGGCTCTGTGCGAACGCACTCCGGGCACAGACTTTGCGATATGCGAATCGACGCGGCAAGGTCAGCACGTGATCCACGACGGGAGCGGTCGAGCCCACGGGTCCGTCCGCGACGACGCAGGTGATTCGCTCATCGCTGAGGACCGAGGCGGTGATCCGCACCCGCAACAACCCTTTGAGGGCGGCGACCCACGTGTCCAGGTCGAGTTCGTCGCTGCTGAGCCACACACCGCACTCGTCGAGCAGGTTGCTGAATGCGTGCTGATAATTCCACCATCGCACGCCGTCGTAGGAGACTTGGAGAAAGTAGCCGATCGATCGGCCCTGGGCGTCGCTGCTCAACGTGGGCCAGAATCGTCGCCGGCGCGGGACATAGGCGCCGTGCTCGAAGAGCCGGGAGAGATCGCAGGGCTGCCCCTGGTTGAAGGGCGGCCCGCTGTAGTCGCCCGCCTCGTTCAGACACCATTTGCGGTAGACGTCTTTCACCTGGTGGAACTGGGGATTCGTGGAGATGGAGAAGACCCGATGACTCGTGCCCTCCAGGGCAGGGTCCCAGGCCTTGACCAGCTCGAATGTCGATTCGTAGACCTTGAAGTCGCCCTGGCCGATGTAGCGGTGCGTGACGGGATAGAAGGCTCGCTCGCTGTGCAGATTGCCAAGGGTGGTTCGCGAGGGACTCAAACGCTCTCCCGGCATCTGGCAGTTCAGCTCGACGATCCGCTCCTGGTCGTGGCGACGCAAGACGATCGCCTGGGCGGGGCCCGTCTCGACGAGACGGGGCGCAAACTGGAAATCAAGCCCTGCGACCTCGCAGCACTTGTGCAGGGCGTCCAGGAGATTCAGGCCGGTTACGTCGAGGTCCCGCAGGGGCCGTCTGTCCGTCAGGGCCAGCAACTGCTCGACGCTCGGCCAAGCCAGTTCTCCGGCGGGAGCGTACTCGCTCAGAAGATAGCAGATTGCATCGGCACAGGACCAGGCTCTCGCCCCGGAGGGATTTGCCGAAAATAGGGTGCAGGCGGTGGAGAATGTGAGATCTGAGATTTGAGATCTCAAATCCTCCCCGCCGGCGGCGTTGCCCCTGCCCAGCGGATTGAAGGCGGTCTCCAGGCCCGGCAGGAGAACCGTCGAGCCGTCGTTTCGAAGGACCCTTTGCCCATAGACGGTGGCGCGGCGAAGGACGGCGCTGAGGTCCCTGGCGACGACCTCGACCGTCTCCTGGCCCGAGCCAATCGTGGTCGACAGGCCGTCGATCTGCCCGACGAATAGCGGCAGACATGCCACCGCGGCTTCGGGAGATTCGCGATTGTAGAGCTGATGCAGGCTGATCCGGCGGCCGAAGGCGAAGCGATCTTCGATGTCCTCAGGCCGCAGTCTCCGTCCTTTGCACGAGGGACGGTACGCCAGTTTCGCCCAGCCGAACTCGGGCCAGCCGCTGCGGACGATCTCGATCGGCTCCAGGTCTTCACAGAGTACGCCGTCGAGAAACGCGATCACCGTGCCGGCGGGCAAGGTCAGTTGCCGATAGTCAGGCTGAAACAACTCAGTCACGTTCGTCATGGGATTGTCTCCGACTCGATCACATGGGCTTGGCGGTGAGAATCACGGCCTGTGCAGGAGATGGGGTCGCAGTCTGATGAATCCGGACAACCGCAGCCTCGCCTTCGACGCCCGCCTTGCCGACGGCTCGGATCGCGAATCCACCTCGTCCATTCGCCGGGTTTGGGACGTCGCACCAGTAGAATCTCCGCCCCTCGTAACGGACCGTTTCGATGAGGGCTCCGAGATCTGCGCTGCCGCTCGCGTCCACGAGGCAGATGTCGAATCGATCCGGCGGAGTCTCTTGATCCAGGGGACAATAGAACCAGCTCAAGCGAACGTGGTCTGCATCGACCTGTCTGGCTGCCAGACTGATGACCGCGTTGGGCCGAGGAAGAGCCAATTGTCCGCTGGGGGCGATGCGGAGCATTGCGGAGGCAGCTATTGTCTTTTCCTGACGTCCGCAACCGTTGAACCGACGAACGACAAAGCACTCGGTCGACCCGCCCGTGTGAGAGAGATATCGGGGCAGCGAGAGCTCCGTTGCCTTGGGCTCGGCCGCATAGAGGATACGGCTCCAATCGACCTCGCGGATGCCGGAACAGCGATAGACGGCCGTGCATCCGTTGCGTCGGACCCAGAACCAGCCCCGCGTGAGCACGGTTCC
>JBDKUU010000269.1:0-3046 GCA_039679525.1 Phycisphaerales bacterium
GCAGGCCGCGGTCGACGAGTACGAGAAGGTCGTTCGCACGAGGGCCAATACGCAGGCCCAGATCGAGAAGGCTGCGCAGGGCGTTCGGGAGATCATCGCGGCCCTGGATTACGACCACATCGACGAGATCGGCGAATTCGTCGATTTCTTGACGAAGCTCCGATCGATCCGCGGCACGGTCATCTCCCTGCGGGACCTCCGCTACGCGAACGCCGAGACGGTGACGTCGTTGGAGAACGAGGTCGCCGGACACACGGAGAAGCTGTCCCGTCAGTGCGTGGAGTTCCTGCTCAAGCCTGAATCGCTCGATCCCTATCGAAAGACCGCGGAGGAGCACAAGCAGAGAATCCCGAGTCTGGCCAAGGTGGCGGACGCCAGGCAGTTGCAGCAGCAGGTGGCCGGGACCGCCGCGGGACTGGAGATGCTCACCGACGTCGTGAGCAATCTCAAGATCGAGGACGCGACCCAGACCATCGCAGTCATCGATCACATTTCGCTGGTCTATTCGCAGGTCAACCAGGTCAAAGCCGCTTTGGCCAATCGGCTCAAGGAGTTGGGCCGAGTCGAGGGCCAGGCGGAGTTCGTCTCGCAGCTCAAGCTGATCGACCAGTCGGTGATCGGCTACCTCGACGTGTGCGACACGCCGGAGAAGTGCCAGGAGTACCTCACCAAGGCGATGGTTCAGCTCGAGACGCTGGAAGGGCGGTTCGCGGACTTCGAGGATTTCCTCGTCCAGCTCACGGAGAAGCGCGAGGAGCTGTGCGACGCGTTCGAGTCCCGCAAAGTCCGGCTGATCGCCGAGCGGAATCAGCGGGCGTCGGCGCTGATGGCCTCTGCCGAGCGGATTCTCAAGGGCGTCACGAATCGGGCCCGAGGTTTCGGCGAGATCGATCAGATCAACGGCTACTTCGCCTCCGATCTGATGATCGACCGCGTCCGGGAGACGATCGAGCAGTTGAAGGCGTTGGGCGACGCGGTCAAGGCCGAGGACATCGCGAATCGGCTCAAGACGATTCATCAAGATACGATTCGGCAACTGAAGGACAAGCAGGCTCTCTACGAGGAAGACGACACCCTCATTCGCCTCGGAACTCACCGCTTCGCCGTCAATCAGCAGCCGCTCGAAGGGACCGTCGTTCAGAAGGATGGGCGCCTGTGCTTCCACCTGACCGGCACCGGGTTCTTCGAGCCGATCGAAGATGAGACGCTGGAGCAGACCAAGGATGTCTGGGGCCTGAGCGTGGTCTCCGAAACGCCGGAGGTGTATCGGGCGGAGTATCTGGCGTTCAAGATGCTCAAGGATCTATTGGCGGGGCCCGCTGGAGAATTGGAGACCGTTCGAGCTCTGCCGGCCGAGGGACTTGTGTCCCGGGTCCAGGCGTTCATGGGGCCTCGGTATGACGAGGGCTACGTCAAGGGCGTCCACGATCATGACGCCGCATCGATTCTGCGGGCCCTGCTGGAGATCCGCTCGGCGGCGGGCCTGCTCCGCTACGACACGCAGGCGCGGGCTTTGGCCACCCTCTTTTGGCATGCCGGCGGAATCCCGCGGGAAGAGAAAGAGATCCTCAAGGCCCGCATCACGGGCATGGGCTACGTCCACGCGATGTTCGGCCCCAGCTCCGCGCAGGATGCGTACGTCGCCGAACTCAAGACGCATCTCGACCGATTTGTCGAACAAGTAGGGTGTGCCATGCACACCATCTCCCCTGATTCGGAATCGGTGTGCACGGCACACCCTACGCAGGAGGCCGCGGAGTATCTCTTCTATGAGCTGGCGGGCGAGGACGAATTCGTCGTCAGCCAGGTCGCCCGCGATCTCAAGGACAGCATGGAACAGTATCTGGCGAAGCGGGGCTTCACCGACAGTCTGCGGCGGTCGATGCAGGCGCTGACGCAGGACCCGGTCGGCAACTTCCGTTTGCTGACGGACTGGGCCCGGTCCTATCTCGTGGATTCGGGCCGGGGCGACCGGAGCGAGTATGCCGGGGAGATCGCGGCGCTGCTGATGCCGGGACTGGGCGTGAAATGGACGGTGATCCCCGCGGGCGTCGAGCGGGAGATCGAGGGAATGATCGGCTCGCATCCGCGAATCGAGCAGGGCAAGTATCGCCTCAACTACTGTCATTTCATGTCGCGGCTCGGCAACCACGAGAGGTGCGTCGCGCCGCGATTCGTCCAGTTCCAGAAGCGCCGGAACGCGGTCGTCGAGCGATACGGCAAAGAGCTGCACCTCGATGAATTCCAGCCGCACGTGCTCACGACCTTCGTGCGGAATACGTTGATCGACAAGATCTACCTGCCGCTGATCGGCGAGAACCTCGCCAAACAGATCGGCGCCGCGGGCCAGGAGAAACGCACCGACAGGCAGGGGATGCTGCTCTTGATCTCGCCGCCGGGGTACGGCAAGACGACGCTGCTGGAGTACGTCGCCAATCGGCTGGGGCTGACCTTCGTGAAGATCAACGGGCCCGCCGTGGGCAGTCGCGTCGTGTCCCTGGACCCGAGCGAAGCGCCGAACGCCGCCGCCCGCGAGGAACTGGCGAAGCTCAATCTCGCGTTGGAGATGGGCGACAACGCGATGATCTACGTGGACGACATCCAGCACACGAATCCCGAGTTTCTCCAGAAGTTCATCTCGCTGTGCGACGCGCAGCGGCGGATCGAGGGCGTCTACAAGGGCCGCGCCCGGACGTACGATCTGCGGGGCAAACGCGCCTGCGTCGTCATGGCGGGCAACCCCTACACCGAGAGCGGCAAGCGGTTCCGAATCCCCGACATGCTCGCCAACCGCGCCGACACGTACAACATCGGCGACATCGTCGGCGACAATTACGATCAGTTCGTCCTGAGCTACGTCGAGAACTGCCTGACCTCGAACCCCGTGCTGGAGAAGCTGACCCGCAGGAGCCATGGCGACGCGTACACCATTCTCAAGATCGCGGAGACCGGCCAACGCGAAGGGCTCGATTTCGAGGGCAACTACACCGCCGAGGAGGTTCAGGAGTACGTCGCGACGATGAAGAAGCTCCTGGTGGTCCGCGAC
>JBDKUU010000270.1:0-4852 GCA_039679525.1 Phycisphaerales bacterium
CGCGACGAACGGCTTCGCGCCATAGTCCTTCAGCAGACGGGCCACTTCGAGAATCACCGCCGGATGGGTTTGGGCCGCGCTGTGATGGTGCGATCTCGGGGCGATGAAGTTGGGCTTGATCAGGACCGAGTCGCCGCGTTTGACGAAGGCTCCGATGCCGCCGAGCAAATCGATCTGTCGCTCGATGGCCTGTGCGACCCGGGCGGGCTCGTAGTTGGGGCAGTGGATCAGGGCGACTTTCGTGGACGGCATAATCCCTCAGTCGTTGATCGCGGAGCAGACCAGGACGTACACCCGCACGGCCGGCTTGATCTCCGGGGGCGTCCGCTTGGCGGGATCGAAATAGAGCATGCCGTCGGGCCGGTTGAAGAACAGACCGCCCAGCGTCTGCCGCTCGCTGGTGTACTCGTCGGGCCCGATGACGACCATATCGCCCGGCGCCATCTGGACGGCGAACGCCGCCGGGGCGAAGTAGAACTCTTTCCCGCGGGCTCTCTCCTGCAGCGGCCTGATCGCGCTGACGATCGGAATCGTGCAGGTCGGATACCCGATGATCTTGCAGACGCCGCGGGCCCAGGGGATCGGCTCGGCCCGCAGACGCAGCGCCAGCAATCCCGGCTCGACGCGCACCGTCTGCCTCAGGAGATTGTTGCCCACGTACGTGATCTCCCGGCCCATGGGCACCTGCGCCACGGGCAGGTCGTCCATGTCATTGACCGGCAGGGTGATCGAGAACGTCGAGGCCTTCTGGGCGGCGGCCTCGGTCAGGAGCGATTGAATCTGCGGCCAAGCGTCCGTCCGCCCGTATCGCATGCGGAATTTGTTCTCGGTGAACGCATTGTAGCTGGTGAGCTTGATGGGATCGGCCGAGAGGATCGGCCAAAGTTCGTCGAGATGCTCCAGGCGGTCGGCGGGCAGGTCGTAAATCTGGACATCCAGCAGGACGGTCGAGAAGAATTGCGGCGCGGCGAGCTTGTCGCGAGGGGCGAGATCACCGATCTTCACCTGCTCCCAGATCTGCTGCTCCTTGGGCTTCGTTTTGCATCCCGCCAACCCGAAGAACAGCCCAAGGCTCATCAACGCTACGCACAGGGTTCGAGCCATGCCTATAGGGTAGCACAGCCGGAGCCCGCTGTCAACGCACGAGCCGACTATGCACGAGGATGGCGTCTGTATCCGGATATTCTGGCGGCCTGAAGATACCCGGGTAGAGAGGCCAGGGGAGGCTGCTATCTCGCGGCACCCAATGCATGCCCCCGATTCGTGCAGCGCCCCTCTGGGGCGGGGGCGGGCCTGCCTGGGAAGTCTTGCGTTTTAGGCTGCCAGCACGATGCGCGAACGAAGCGCTCGCTTTGGGCGGTGCGCAGCACACCTCACGCTGGTGGCTCCAATGCGAAAAACTCCCGCCGCCCCGCGGCGCTCCATGTGCAGGCGGCAGAATCCGGATCAGGCAGTCCCTCCATTGTTCCAGATTCTAGTGCTCGTTCTTGCCCGGGACGGCGGAACGGACTCGCCAGAGGGCCGGGTCGTCGGATTCACGCATCCTGCGGGGCCGGCCGCAGCGTGGAGTGGTGGATCAGCCAATAGGGCAACAGCACGAACATGCCCCACATCAGTGTGAAAAACGCCCAAACGACGGGCGGGGCGAACATCACTCTCTCGCCGCGGGTCCGGAGGCTTCTTGCCGAGCTGAACACGCCCATGGCGAAGAAGAAATGCAGCACGAGGGTCAGACCCAGGAAATACGATGTCGGATGCAGACATCCATCCCAAGACTCCTTCATTCTCGACAGGGCTCATGTATCGCCGTTCACATGTCCATCGTCGGGTGATTCTCCCACGAAACTCTCTTGATATCCTTCACGCGGGGCAGCGTCAAGATCACTCGGGCAGCTCCATGTACAGGGTCTTGAGGTAGGGGTGAAAACCCATGCGGGGCCAGAAGCGCGTGGCAAGCTCGTTGAAGGTCGAGTGGCGAACCTCGATGCGGCGGACGCCCTGTTTGCGGAACCAGTTCCGCAGGGTCTCGAACATCTGTGTGCCGATGCCCGAGTGGCGGTGGGCCGCGGTGACCATGAAGTCCAGGACCTGCCCGTATTCCGATTCCGACAGCGAAGGCGGGTGCTGCTCCAGCATGCCCTCGCAATATCCGACGATCCCGTCGTCGACGACGGCCACCAGCACGCAGGCGGCTTCGTTCTCCAGGTTCTGTTCGAGGAACCGCCGGAACAGGTCCCGCCCGTTGCGAGCCGGCGTGAAAAACGGGTCGAGTCTGCGATGGTAGTCCATCAACTCTTCCCACAGACGCACGATGTCGGGGATGTCCCGCCGCTTCGCCAGTCGTATCAACGCTGCATTCTCCGCCATATTCGCCCCGAACGAAGGATATCCGTGCCGCTCGCCGCAGTCGGCAGCCGCTCTATTGCGATTGTAACCGATGGGGGATGGTCGGCATAGGTCTTTGCGACCGCTTGGGGGCAGGTTTGAAACCCGCTCGGGTGCGCGACCGCCGTTGCGCGAGCGTCACGAGTCAGTTGCGTTCGCGGCGTGCGTTTATCGCTTCTGGGGTACCAGCGGAGAGTGAGGCAGGCCTCGTTGTTCTATGCGTCTTCGCCTGTCGAGGACCCAGGCGTTGGAGGCGTCCAGCGTCCGGGGGGGGCGCCCTCGCTGTTCTACGCATCTCCTTGCTCGCTTCGGTTTGCTCGCTCCTCGGATGTCGGCTTGCACGGCAAGAGTTGCGTTTACCGCTTTGGAGGCTTCCAGCAGAAACGCAGAGCCCAGCGGCTCGCACGCGATCTAGCGGATCCACAGCTCTAGCATCGCCCGCGAATGTCCGCCCCGGTTTCGGGCGGACTTTTCGACGGGCCCTCCTGGCGGCGAAGCCTTTTCTGCTGGAAGCCCGAAAAGCGAAAAACGGACCTTTCGAATTCGTCAGGACACGCCCGTGTTGACGAAACCACGCGAGCGCAGGCATCCTTCGAGCCCTTCGTGCCGGGTCAGTGCGCGGGTGTGAGGGCCGTTCGGAGTTCCGCCTTCAGGCGGGTTGAAGAGTCCTCCGGCGCAGCCGGTTCGTCCTCCCAGCGTCTTCAAGATTCCAGTTGTCGGACGGACCCTTTTTGACCCGCGTAAACGCGGAACTCCGACGCGCTCGACTGCGCATTGCGACAAGACTGGGTTCGCGAGTCTTCGTTGAGAGCTCCGTGGGCTCTGCCGACGGTGGTCGCGGGATTCCTTTGCCGGCGGGATTCGGGTATACTGCACCGTCTGTGCGCCGGGGCCGCTGGGGTCCGGCCCAAGATGGTTGATTGTGAGAGTGTGTGGATGCGTCTTTTTCTCGATGTCTTTACCAAGGTGTTCTTTCTCTTGTCGCCGTTTTTCTCGGTGTCGATGTTCCTGCTGCTGTCGGGCGATCTGAACGCGCGGGCCCGCCGTCGCTGCGCGATCCGCACGAGCATCGCTATTCTGATCTGTTGCTTCACAGTGTACTTCTTCGGAAACGTGATCTTCCGCGTCCTGGGGATCACCGTCCCGGCTTTTCAGGTGGGGGCCGGCACGCTTCTGTTCCTCACGGCGATGCAGATGGTCACCGGCAAGCGGAACGACATCAATCACGATCCGAACGAGGACTTCTCGGTCGTGCCGCTGGCGATTCCGATGATCGTCGGGCCGGGCACGATCGGCACGCTCCTGGTGCTGGGAATGGAGATCAGCAGCATGGAGCAGAGGATCGTGGCGGGCTCGGCGGTGCTCCTGGCCGTCGTGATGATCTCGATGTTTCTGCTTTTGGCGGTTCCGATCACGCGGCTCCTGGGACAGAAGGGCTTGCAGATGATGATGAAATTCACCGGCCTGATTCTTACGGCCATTGCTGCCCAGATCATCTTCACGGGCGTTCGGGCCTTTCTGATCGACGTCCACGTCTGAGAGGCAAACCCCCGACTTGCCCCGAGCGACACCCGGCTCTATACTCCTCAAATCGGTTAGAAACAGACGACTTGGCATCCGTCTGAGGGGATAGAATGGCTGAGCAGCAATCGAGTACGGCGTGGCACGCGATGGCGGACGACGAGGTCCTCCGGCGGCTGGGCGCAGAGTCCGCCGGCCTGGAGACCGCGGCGGCGAAGGAACGGCTCTCGCAGGTTGGGCCGAACGCTCTGGAGGCGGGCGAAGGAGTCCATCCGGCGGTTCTGTTGATCCGGCAGATTCACAATCTCTTGATCTATCTGCTCATCGGCGCCGCGGCCGTCTCGCTGTTCGGCGGGCACTACGTGGATGCGGGCGTCATCGCGGGCGTCGTGGTTCTCAACACCATCCTCGGGTTCTTCCAGGAGTGGCGGGCGGAAGGGGCTCTCGCGGCCTTGCGGGGGCGTATCGCGACGTGCGGGCGGATGAGACGCTCGAACAGATTAAGCCGGACGACGTTCAGCAGGGTATGACGCTGGCGGGATTGTGGGGGATCATCGACCCGGCCCTCAAGGGGGCGGACATCGGCGTCGCGATGGGTCGGGCCGGCACGGAGGTGGCCAAGGAGGCCGCCGACATGGTCTTGACAGACGACAACTTCGCGACGATCGTCCACGCGGTCGAGGAAGGGCGCGTGATCTACAGCAATCTGCGGTCGGGCTCACAATCTCACGCCCAGTCGATCGCGTTCACGACGATCTCGGCCTTTCAGTGGTTTCACGCGTTCAACGCCCGGTCGCAATATCAGTCGGTGTTCACGATCGGCGTCTTCACCAACCGCTGGCTGCTCGTGGGGATTGGGGCCGCGGTCGTCCTGCAGGTCCTGGCCATCCACACGACCGTCGGCCGGGCGATCTTCGGGACAACTCCTCTGTCGTGGCAGGATTGG